>CAZQSC010000001.1:0-43809 GCA_964595705.1 uncultured bacterium
TATCGATGTAGGGCCGGAGAAGTTTATCGAGGCTGTGGAGAACCAAAAGGTGGACATAGTGGCTATGTCTGCTCTTCTGACCACCACGATGCCAGGGATGAAAACAGTCATTGAGAGCCTGAAAAGTGCTGGCGTAAGGGAGCGGGTGAAGACTATGATCGGCGGGGCACCGGTAACTCAACAGTATGCCGATGAGATAGGTGCCGATGGCTATGCCCCTGATGCTGCCTCAGCCGTAGATAAGGTAAAAGATCTGCTAGGCATTACCGGATAAATCATCTCTTTTTCTTGACTGCACGAGGCTGGTTTCACAAACCCAGCCTCGTGCAGTTTCAACGCATCCTTCTCCTTAATTATCCCCATGCACTCCTCCCTGTTCCACGGCCAGAACCGTTCAAGGTCCAAGGTTCTCATCCATAAATAGCCCAATCCAGGAGGAAACTTTATGATCTGGAATGAAAAATACGAGCGTCTGGAGAGAAAAGACCTTGAAGCTTTGCAGGTTAGACGCTTAAGAGAAATAGTAGAAACACTGTATGACAAAGTTCCCTTCTACCAGAAGAAGTTTTCAGAAAAGGCGATTGTCCCCTCCCAGATAACCTCCTTAGAAAGCCTCACCCATCTGCCCTTCACCACCAAGGACGATCTGCGGAAGAATTATCCTTTCGGGATGCTCACCACTGCTTTGGCAGACATCGTAGAAATCCACGCCTCCTCTGGCACCACCGGCACTGCCACTGTGGTTGCCTACAGCCGGGAGGATGTGGCTCTATGGTCCGAAGTGATGGCCAGAACCATCGCCTGCACCGGTGGAACACCGGAGGATATTGTCCATAATGCCTATGGCTACGGATTGTTTACCGGAGGCTTAGGATTCCACTACGGAGCACTGGAGCTTGGTGCAACTGTTGTCCCCATCTCCTCCGGGGGAACAAAAAGGCAGATAAAGCTGATGCAAGATTTTGGGGCCACTATACTGACCTGTACCCCTTCTTATGCCCTTCATATGGCCGAGGTCGCCTCAGAGATAGGGGTTGATCCGGTTTCAACCAGTCTGAGGATTGGGATCTTCGGCGCCGAGCCTTGGAGTGAAGGGATGAGACGAGAACTGGAAAAAGCCTGGGGTATCATCGCTTGTGACATCTACGGACTTTCGGAGATCATTGGACCCGGAGTAGCAGTCGAATGCCCTGGCAAAGAAGGACTCCACCTGTGGGCAGACCACTTCCTGCCGGAGATCATCGACCCCAACACTGGAGAGGTGCTGGATGAGGGTCAGGATGGTGAACTGGTGCTCACCACCTTGACCAAGAAAGCAATGCCCCTTATCCGCTACCGTACCGGCGACATAACCAGCATCACCTATCAGCCCTGTCCTCACTGTGGCAGAACCGCTCCTCGCATAAGCAAGCTAAAGGGCAGAACCGACGATATGTTAGTCATCCGAGGTATCAATGTCTTCCCCTCTCAAATAGAAAGCGTGCTGCTGGAGATCGAAGAGGCTAAGCCTCATTATCAATTGGTAGTGACCAGGACCAAAGGGTTGGATGAGCTGGAGATCTGGGTGGAAGTAGACGAAAAGTTCTTCTCCGACGAGGTTAAGAAATTGGAAACGCTAGAGAAAAAGATTCAAGACGAAATTGAAAGCGTTCTGGCACTGCGCACTAAAGTTAAGCTGGTAGAACCTAAGAGTATCGAACGGAGCATGGGGAAAGCCAAGCGGGTGATCGATAAGAGAGTTATCTGAGCCAAAATGAAAGCTCAAGCCTCTGGACAGTTTTAACTAATGACTAACATTATCGACATCCACACCCACGCCTTTGCAGACGAAATAGCCCCAAAGGCAATCAGGGCGATAGAAGGGATGAGCCACACCCGGGCGATCCTGAACGGCACGATCTCCGAGCTTAAGGCCTCGATGAAAAAGGGGGGCATCAGCATTTCAGTGCTTCAACCTGTCTCTACCAAACCCTCCCAGGTTAGAGTCATCAACGACTGGGCTGGGGGGGTAGTAGGCAACGGATTGCTGTGTTTTGGCACCATTTATCCTGGCCAGAAGGACTGGGAAGAGGAGATCGACCGGATAAAGGCGTTGGGGATGTTCGGGGTCAAACTCCACCCTGAATATCAAGGTTTCTATCCTGACAGTCAGTCCATGTTCCCCGTGTATGAGAAACTTGCCGAGGTTGGGCTGATCGTCCTGTTTCACGCTGGTGAGGATATCGCCTTCTCCGCTCCGTTTCGCGGTTCCCCTCAGAGAATCTCCCAGGTGGTGGATAATTTCCCTGCCCTGAAGGTTATAGCTGCTCACCTGGGCGGATTTCGAATGTGGGACCAAGTTGAGCAATATCTTGTAGGTAAGGAATTATATTTTGATACTTCTTATACATTTGGACACTTAGGAACCGATAGAATAATTAAGATTATGGAGAACCATGGCTTCGACAGAATTCTGTTTGGCACCGATTCGCCCTGGACTGACCAACAGGCTGAGGTGAGGCAGATATTGGAACTGGATATCCCTGATTGGGCCAAGGAGAAGATCCTGTGGGCCAACAGTGCAAGTTTGTTAGGCCTGTGATATTTCACGTCCAAAGGACTATACTACGCATTAATGGGGCATTTGACCTGAGCATAGCCATTTGGATATGGCGTCTTCACGTTTCACGTATTCACGCTTCACGTACTATCAAATTTAATGGCAGCAGTCATAATAACTGACTTGCCAGGAGGCTTTGAAAAATGTTAGTCAAACAGATTTCGGTCTTTTTGGAAAATCGTTCCGGCCGACTTCACGAGGTGAGCGAGGTTTTAAAAGAGGCGGGTATCAACATCCGGGCCCTTTCGTTGGCCGACACCTCGGACTTCGGCATCCTGAGGCTGATTGTGGACAGACCTGACAGGGCGCAACAGGTCCTGAAGAACTCTGGTTTTACCATCAGCCAGACTGAGGTGTTGGCAGTGGAGGTGGAGGACAAACCGGGCGGTCTGGCTCAAATACTGGGAGTCTGTGACTCCGGCGGTATCAATGTGGAGTATATGTATGCATTTGTGGAAAAATCAGGCCGGAATGCAGTGGTGATCTTCCGAGTGGAAAATCCTGACAGATCCATTAAGTTGCTTCAGAAAAGCGGTGTGCATCTGTTGAGTGCAAGTGAAGTGTATGCCCTTTAGAATAAAGCGATATATCAACAGCTACAATCCTAACGCTCACGGGAGGTGGTGTCATGACTATCTTCTAAATTCGAGGAAAGGGGAGAAGTGAATAGATACTTAATCAAGTTTTCAAAAAAGGAGTCAGAGATGAAAAAGTCGATAGTGGTATTCTTGACGTTTGTCTTCCTTCTGAGCTGTGCTGCGCAAGCGCTCGCGTCGTCTGAGGCCGAGGAGAATCCGAAGAAGATAGATGTATCGGGCAAGATCATCTACCGGGGACGTTGGTACAACCTGGACTTCAACGATGACTCCGACAAGGGATCGCTGAACCGGAAGAACTACTACGGCGACATCACGCTGACGATGAAGTTCCACCCGATCGAAAATGTGAGCGGATGCTTCCAGTTTTACAAACAGGTGTACGGGACTGGCCTGGCCCAGTATAATACGATTCAGACCGGCGAGACCGTAGCGGGGAATTGGGCGGTGAACGAAGATGAGAACTGGGAGATGACGCTGATGCAGGCCTGGGGCAAGGTGGACCTTCCCTTCGCTCCTGTCTCCCTTAAGGTCGGACGACAGCCGTTGGTGTTCGGAAACGGGCTCTATCTGAACACAGGGATCAGCAAAACGTTTGCTATGGTGGCCGATGCCTGCTTGCCTTTTGCAAAGGTCTCTGTGGGTACAGCCAAGCTCTACGAGGGAGTCCGCGAAGCAGATGACGACGCGGACATCAACTTCGTTACGGTGAACAAGACCGTGGGGCCTCACAACTTAGGCCTCTTCGTCGCCCACGAGAAGGACATTTCTTCCTCGAAGGCGGCCCCGGCTGCGGCCATTGTAGACAGCCTCGAACGGACGATCACCAACATCGGCGTGACGGGTAAGGGAAAGATCGGTCCTCTCACCTATAAAGCCGAGTTCGACTATATGGTCGGTAAGGATAAGTCCACTAAGACGGTGAATCCGGCAGATGTGGACATCGCCGGATATGCCTTTATGGCCGGAGTAGGACTTCCTCCCCTTAGCATCTTCAAGCTGGGGTTGGAAGTAGGCCTGGGGTCCGGGGATGATGTGGGTACAAAGGACAAGAACGAGGGGTATATCCCGCCGGGACCGTTCTATCCATATGCCTGGGCCTACGAATATCGGTTCATCCACTGGATCTGGAACAGCTCTCGCTTCCTGAAGGGAACGGTCGGCGTGAGGGAGGCTCTGGCGCCCGGGTTGGAAAACACCACCTACTTGAAAGCCTCAGCCAGATGGAAGCTGAACAAATGGCTCAGTGGAGCCGAGCAGTTCATCTACCTGATGGCAACGGAGCCCAAGCCGATTAAAGATAATACCGGGGCCTCCTTTGACCCGGGCAAAAACATCGGCATTGAGATTGATACGATTGTAAATTGCGTCATAAACAAACATTTCTCGTATCAATTCATCTTCGCTTACGTGCTCCCTGGCAATTTCTTCGATGGGCGCATCAAAGGCTTCGATGCAGCCAACAAACCCATCGGGGCTGACAATGCTTGGGGTATCCGTTCACAGTTTGCTTTCACCTTCTGAGAGCGCTACCCCTCGCATAGCAGAGTGCTCAGGGAGGGCAACGCTCTAGTGGAAACCCTCGGGGGAGGGCTCTCATCAACCGGAGCACTCCCCAGAAAAGCATAAAAGGAGGGAAAATGTTTAGATTAAATAAGAAGTTGATGTGCTTGTTTTGCTTACCAGTGCTCCTCTTTGTGTTGATCTCTGGCTGTGCTAAGGAGAAGAAAGTTTATAAAATAGGGGCTATTTTTGCCATCACTGGACCGGCTTCCCCCTTAGGAACCCCAGAGAGAGACACGGTAAAGTTGCTGGAAGAGGAGATAAATCAGGCTGGCGGGATCAATGGCCATCGGCTGAAAGTGATCATTTACGATACCGCCGGAGATGAGACCAAATGTCGTATGGCGGTCAAAAAACTTATCTATAAGGATAAGGTTCTGGCCATCATAGGCCCCAGCAGAAGCGGCACCACTTTGGCGATCATAGATGAGGTCCAAAAAGCCGAAATCCCTCTTGTCTCCTGCGCTGCCAGCATAAAGATTGTCGAGCCTGTCAAGAAATGGGTCTTTAAGACTCCCCAGTCCGACGTGCTAGCCGTAGCCAAGATTATAGACTATCTAAAAGAACGCAATATCGACAAAATCGCCATAATCAACGTCTCTAATCCCTATGGGATAAGTGGAAAAGAGCAGCTGGACATACAGGCCCCTCAGGCAGGCATCCAGGTTGTGGCCCACGAGGAGTTCGGTCAGAAAGACCCGGATATGACCGCCCAGTTAACCAGGATCAAAGGCACAGATGCCCAGGCAGTGATATGCTGGGGAACAAATCCTGGGCCGGCTATTGTGGCCAGAAATATGAGACAACTGGGAATGCAAATCCCACTTATCCAGAGCCACGGCATTGCTAACAAGAAGTTTATTGAACTGGCTGGAGAGGCGGCAGAGGGAGTCGTCTTCCCGGCAGGCAGACTCATTGTGGCCGAAGAGCTCCCCGACAGTGACCCGCAAAAATCCCTCTTGCTGAAATACGCCAACGACTTCCAGCAGAAATACGGTCGTAGTGCTGATACCTTTGGGGGCCATGCCTGGGATGCCCTGCAACTGGTGGTCAGCGCCCTCAAGAAGGCAGGTCCAGACAAGGCAAAGATCCGGGATGAGATAGAAAATACCCGTAACTTCATAGGCACCGGAGGGATATTTAACTTCTCCCCCACTGAACACAACGGTCTGACCAAAGAGGCCTTCGTTATGGTCACTATCAGAGACGGCAATTGGACTCTGCTGAAGTAGGAGCAGAGGGGACTACAGATGAACCTCAGGCTCGAAATTACATAATTGGGAGGGCCACCTTCGCCAAAAGGGCGAGGGTGGCTTTTTCCTAGGTACGGCTCTCTTGCCCCTCAAAAAAAGGTTGCCTTCAGCCCCCAATTTGGCTATATTTTCAAAAAGCTATTTCCCCTTCATCTGTTTATCAACCTACAGATTTCAGATATATGACCACTTACAGCCAAATTCTCCAATATCTTATCACCGGGATAACCATCGGTGGCATCTACGCCCTTATCGCTCTTGGATTCACTATAATATACAATACAACCGGGATTATTAACTTTGCCCAGGGCGAGTTTGTGATGCTGGGGGGGATGACCGCTGTTTCCCTGGCGACGGCTGGTCTGCCTCTGTTGTGGGCCTTTCTTCTCTCTGTGCTCTTGGTGACTGCTGTTGGCCTTCTGTTTGAGAGGCTGGCGATTCATCCCCTTAAGGGCACCTCCATAATCACCTTGATCATAATCACTATTGGGGCCTCTATCTTCCTTAAGGGGGTGGCGATGCTTATCTGGGGAAAAGATGCAGTACGGCTTTCCTCCTTTTCTGGAGACAAACCCTTTCATATCTTGGGGGCCACAATCCTTCCCCAACACTTGTGGATACTGGGCATAACCCTCTCAGTGATGCTTCTGCTTCATCTGTTTTTCGAATACACTATCTTAGGCAAGGCGATGCGGGCTTCGGCGGCCAACCGACTGGCTGCAAGTCTGGTGGGGATTAATGTGAGGAAGATGGCTATGTGCTCTTTTGCCCTGAGCGCTGCCATAGGGGCAGTGGCCGGCATCATCATCTCCCCGGTCACCTTCTCCTCTTACGATGTGGGCACGATGCTGGGGCTGAAGGGCTTTTGTGCAGCCATAATCGGGGGCTTGGGCAGTAGCCCTGGGGCTATCCTGGGCGGGTTCCTCCTGGGTATCCTGGAGTCCTTAGGGGCAGGATTTCTCTCCTCCAGCTACAAAGACGCTACCGCCTTCTGTATCCTGCTGACCGTACTTTTCCTCCGACCCCGGGGAATACTGGGACGCCCCTGAGAGACAGTGACCGGTAAGGAGGAAGCAGTTAAGTGGTGAGCGCCCATTCGGGATTGCTTCCAACACACTAATGATCAATAACCAATGGCTAACAACTTAAAAAAACTGGCCTCCGGCCACTGGGGGATAGCCATATTTATCCTCTGTCTGGCCTTTTTCCCCCTTCTGACAGTAAACAACCCTTACTATATAAATGTGATGGTCTTTGTGGGCATCAACACCATCATTGTAGTAGGGTTAAACCTACTGATGGGATATGCGGGGCAGATATCCTTAGGACATGCCGCCTTCTATGGCATAGGGGCTTACTGTTCAGGCCTTCTCACAGCAAAGTACGGTTGCTCTCCCTGGCTGGCCCTGCCAGCAACGGTGGCTTTAACCGCTTCTGTGGCCTATCTCATCGGCCTTCCCACCCTGAGACTGAAGGGTCATTACTTAGCTATGGCCACCTTAGGGTTCGGAATGGTGGTCTACATTGTCCTGCGACAGCTCAGTTGGCTTACCGGAGACTCCTCAGGCCTGCTGGGTATCCCTGGCATCTCCATAGGAAGATTCAAGCTGGATACCGATTTGAAGTACTATTTTCTGGTCTGGACGATGGGAGTGGGGGTTCTACTGCTTTCCCGCAACATTGTTAACTCTCGTATAGGGCGGGCACTGCGGGCAGTGGAGGGCAGTGAAACCGCTGCTCGCACCTTAGGGGTGGACACCGCCAGGTACAAGCTTCAGGTCTTTGCCCTCAGCGCCGCCTACGCCGGGCTGGCTGGATTCCTCTACGCCCACTTTATGGGATTCATTGGTCCACCCACCTTCGGATTCAAGTTCTCAATAGAGCTGGTAACCATGGTAGTGGTGGGAGGAATGGCCAGTATTTGGGGTTCTGTCTTCGGAGCTGCCTTCCTCACCATACTGCCTGAATGCCTCAGGGTGGCCGAGGACTATGACATAGTGATTTATGGACTGCTCCTTATGGTGGTTATGATATTTATGCCCAAGGGGCTGACCCGAACAACTGTAGACCTATTAAAAAGCAGATGGACAGCCTCCTCAGTTTCGCAGATCAACGAGGAGTAGATTCTATGGCAATCCTGGAAGCAGTCAACTTAAAGAAGAGTTTCGGGGGGGTAGTGGCCGTGGATAATCTAAGTTTCTCGGTGGAAGCCGGACAGATTAAATCGATTATCGGCCCCAATGGCGCCGGCAAAACCACGGTATACAACCTCATCACCGGGCTTCTCCCACCCACCAGCGGCCTGATCAGATTCAACGGCCAGACCATTACTGGGCTGAAAACCCACACTATTGCTTCCTTAGGATTGGCACGGACCTTTCAAAATGTGAGGCTGTTTGAGAATATGACGGTGCTGGAAAATGTTATGGTGGGTTGCCACCAAAGGATGGGTTCAGGGTTGTTCTCTGCCATCTGCCGATTGCCTAAATTTAAAAGAGAGGAGAAACAAACCGCTGCTGTGGCCTTAGAGAAACTCGCCTTGGTGGGATTGGCAGACCAGAGTCACCGCCCCGCTTTCAGCCTTCCCTTTGCCCAGCAGCGAGCATTAGAGATCGCCCGGGCCCTGGCAGCCGAACCCCGGATGATCCTTTTAGACGAACCCGCTGCAGGACTTAATAGCCATGAGACCGTCCAACTGGGAGAACTCATCCTGAAAATCCGCCAGATGGGACTTACTGTCCTTCTGGTGGAGCACGATATGGAACTGGTAATGGATATCTCCGAGGAAATCCTGGTGATAAACTATGGCAAGAAGATCGCTGAAGGGAAACCAGCGGAGATTCAAGATAACCAAGAGGTCATTAAAGCTTATTTAGGAGAGGATTTCAAAGGAAGATAATGCTTACTATAAGAAATCTGGAGGTCTATTACGGGGCCATTCAGGCCCTCAAAGGGGTCTCTCTGCACATCCTGCCAGAAGAGATCGTCTGTCTGATAGGGGCCAATGGGGCGGGTAAATCCACCCTACTGCATGCCATCTCCGGACTTGTGCCCTTGGTAAAGGGGGAGATCAGCCTGGATGGCGTCTCTTTAGTTGGGCACTCACCAGAGCAGATCGTCGCACTGGGGATATCGCAGGTGCCGGAGGGGAGACAGATATTCGCCCCCCTGACAGTGTTAGAGAACTTAGAACTGGGCGCCTACCAGCGATTCCGGAGAGAAAGACGTCGGCAGATTTCCCGGGAGATAGAACGGATCTTTCAACTTTTCCCTGTGCTGAAGGAAAGGAGATCTCAACCGGCCGGAACCCTCAGCGGAGGCGAACAGCAGATGCTGGTCATAGGAAGAGCTCTGATGTCAAAGCCCAAACTGCTTCTTTTAGATGAACCCTCAATGGGACTGGCCCCTATCGTGGCCAAAGAGATACTTCAGATTATTCGAGACTTAAGAGAGTCAGGCACCACCATCCTCTTGGTAGAACAGAACGCCAAAATGGCCCTTTCTCTAGCCGACAGAGGCTATGTCCTGGAAACTGGTAAGATTATCCTCGAAGGAGAAACCTCAGAGCTGCTGCAAAATCGAGAAGTGAAACGGGCCTACTTGGGTAAAGGGAGAAAAGGGTTCCTGGAAGAATAAATAGCCAGCTCATGCTTCTTCTTAACCACATAAATCTTAAACTTATGTCAATTCTCTCAAGGTGATCATTGAGTCATTAGTCATTGGTCATTAGTGAATTCAATTTACCACTCACTAATTAACCAGTTAACTAAAGTCTTTTACATAGATTGAGCTCGAAAAGGAGGTGGTAATGGATCTAACCCCCAGAATAGAAAATGGACAAGAAGGGCAGCAACCCTCAGAGGCCCGGGCAAACTCCAGAAAGTTTCTGAGAGGCGTCCCCCCTTGGGGGGTAGCATTAGGTATACTGGCGGCAGGTCTGTTAGCAGGGTGGTTTGGCGGCCGAAACAGTGTAAAACCCGGTGACTCCCCTCAAGTGGTTAACCAACCTCAGCAAACACCATCTGATGTCCCTTCGGCCGCCAAGGAAGACTACCCTGAGGATCAATCTCTTAAATGGTTGAAAGGAGTCCTTCCCAGAGGAAGCTCGCTTTATCTCTGCCTAGTTGGGCAGGGAGTTGGCCCTGAAGAGGTGTTCAAGCTTCAAAAGGCGTTGAAGCCGTTGTTTGATCTCCGAAAGTGCCCGGCGGGAAGCAGATACCAACTGGCACTGGACGGCCAGGGCAGGGTTGCCCAATTTATCTACCAGCCCAATGCAATAGACCTCTACTCCGTTCACCTATCTCCCCAGGGCAGCTTGGAAGCGGCTAAGGAGAAAAACCAGACCAGAGTGGTGAAGATAGAGGGGGAGATCAACAGTTCACTCTACGAGGCAGTCTTGGAGTTGGGACATTCAGCTGAGGTGGCAATGCAGTTGGCCGATATCTTCGCCTGGCAGATCGACTTTCTCACCGAACCTCGCCCAGGCGACAGATTTAAACTGGTAGTGGAGGAAGAGTACAGAGGCAAGGCCAAACGGCCTAAACGGATATTGGCTGCTCAATACAAGGGCAAATTAACCGGGGAGCACACCGCCATCTTCTTCTGCGACCCTTCTGGGCACTGTGATTACTACACCCTTGAGGGAAAGTCTTTACGCAAGGCCTTTCTACGAGCTCCACTTAAATACCGACGCATCAGCTCCCACTTCTCTTATCGGCGACTGCACCCCATTCTGCGGATATGGCGCCCCCATCTGGGCATTGACTACGCCGCCCCTATAGGTACACCTGTGTCTGCAATCGGTGACGGAGTGGTAATTAAGAAGGGATGGAACCGTGACGGCGGAAAGTTCCTCAAACTTCGCCATCCCAACGGCTACACCAGCACCTACTGCCATCTCTCCCGCTTTGCAAAGGGAATTAAACCTGGGGTAAAGGTCCGACAGGGAGAGGTTATCGCCTATGTGGGCTCCACTGGCCTGTCTACCGGACCCCATCTCTACTTCGCCATAAGCAAGAATGGGAAAAAGATAAATTTCTTAAAGATGAAACTACCCTCCGCCTCATCGGTAGACCCTAAATATCTCAGCCAGTTCAGCCGGGTAAAAGAAGAGCGTCTGGCAATGCTCAACTCCCCGGCAGATTCTGACTATGTAGTGCTTCAGCCTGAAAAAGAGATTTCCCAACAGTGAACAATTGGAGCTTTATGAACCTCACCCCGTTGTTTGGAACTCGGGATGTGGAGTTTAGGCTTTATAGAATAGAGGATTGCTGCCTCAGGTAGCGGCCCTGGAGAAGCAATCAGACAGATCAGCATCAGCATTGACTGAGACAGAACAAAAAAACCTTTCATAACTGGTTGTTGTCTGTTTTTATCTGTCCACATCAATGCTTGCATCTGTCTACATCAATGCTTGGGAGGTGTCCTACGGTGATCTGGAATAAGAAGATGGAGTGCCTGCCGCGTAAGCAGTTAGAGCAGATTCAGATTGAGCGGCTTCAATCCACACTAAATCGGGCCTATAAGAATGTTCCTTTCTACCACCAAATTTTTGAACAAAACAGAATCATCCCCGAGAAGATCAGATCTGTTGCCGACCTGGCACATATTCCCTTTACCACTAAGGAGAATTTGAGGGATAACTATCCCTACGGGATGTTTGCCGTGCCTCTGCGGGACATCGTCCGTATCCATGCCTCTTCAGGTACAACTGGCATGCCCATCGTGGTGGGTTACTCGGCGAATGATATGAGACACTGGGCTGAGGTAGTAGCTCGAATTATGACCGCTGGGGGGGTAACCAAGGAGGATATAGTTCAGATAGCCTTCAATTACGGGCTTTTCACTGGCGGATTTGGCCTGCACCACGGTGCGGAAACTATCGGAGCCACAGTAATCCCTGCATCTTCAGGCAACAGCCGCCGCCAGATTATGATTATGAAAGACTACCGCACCACCGCCTTAGTGTGCACCCCCAGCTATGCTCTTTATCTGGCAGAGGTGATGGGCGAGATGAAGATAACCAAAGAGCGACTTGCTCTGAGGGTAGGACTTTTCGGGGGGGAGCCTTGGTCAGAGAATATGAGAGCAGAGATAGAACAGAAACTCGGCCTCAGCGCCACTGATAACTACGGCCTCAGCGAGATTATGGGACCCGGAGTAGCAGGAGAGTGCCAGGAGAAAAATGGCCTTCACATCGCCGAGGACCATTTCATAGCCGAGATAATCGACCCTGACACTGGCCAGGTCCTGCCCTATGGAGAACAAGGGGAATTGGTACTTACCACCCTCACCAAAGAGGCATTCCCGATGATAAGATACCGTACCCACGACATCACCCGGCTTAACCCCGAGCCCTGCCAGTGTGGGAGGACCCACATCAGAATGGAGCGGGTCCGAGACCGAACTGACGATATGCTTATTGTGCGGGGAGTCAATGTCTACCCCTCCCAGGTGGAGAGCGTGCTGACCGAGATCGAAGGCACCAGCCCCCATTACCAGATTATTGTCGACCGCAAAGGCGCCCTGGACGAATTGGAAATATTGGTGGAGGTGAAAGAGGGCTTCTTCTTCGATGAGATGAAGAGGCTGCGCTCGTTTAAAGAGAAGGTGGAAGAAAAGATGGAAAGCGCCCTGGGTATCTCCGCCAGGATAAAGTTGGTGGAACCAAAGACACTTGAGAGAACCGAAGGCAAAGCCCAAAGGGTAGTAGACAGGAGAAAACAGAGATGAAGAGCACAGAAGAGAGACTTGCCAGGCGGGCCTTGGGGATGAAGGGCTCTGAAATCCGGCGGCTGTTCAAAATGTCTATGAAACCAGGGGTAATCTCCTTTGCTGGGGGCCTGCCTGATCCCCAGTCGTTCCCCTCAGAAGAGGCAGCCGAGGTTCTCCACAGTCTCCTTCACCAAGATGGCAAAACCCTTCTGCAATACGGCTCTGCTCGAGGAGACACAAGGCTCATCCAGATAATACAGAAAAGGATGCACCAGAGGGGAATAGAGACAGAACCGGAGGAGATTCTGATAACTGCTGGGGCACAACAGGTTATGGACCTCTGCGCCAAAATCCTGGTAGATCCTGGAGACATTGTCCTGGTGGAATCTCCCAGCTTTATCGGCGCCTTAGGGACCTTCCGGAACTACCAAGCTCGGTTGGCCGGCGTGCCTATGGAGGAGTCAGGCATAAGATTGGAGAGCTTAGTAGGGGTCCTAAAAAAGCTTCAGACAGAGGCAAGCTTCCCAAAGTTTTTCTACACCATCCCTAATTTTCACAACCCCACCGGTGCCATTATGTCCCAAGAAAAACGGCGCAAACTTCTAGAAATAGCCGATGAATTTGATCTTCTCATCTTAGAAGACGATGCCTACGGCGATCTCTGGTTCGAGGGAGGCCAGCAGGAGATTCTGCCTATTAAATCCTCGGACAAGCAGCAGAGAGTCATCTACGCTGGCTCTTTCTCCAAGATCATCTCTCCCGGGATCCGCCTGGGATGGGCCGCCGGCCCCAGAGAGTTGGTCGAAAAGTTCGAGATGGCCCGCCAGGTGATGGATGTGTGCCCCAACCCCCTGATTCAGGCCCTGGTTGTCAGATTGGCCGAAGAGGGTTACCTGAACCACCATATCCCTAAGCTGCGAGAGACTTACCGTCTACGCCGAGACGCTATGCTGGCTGCCTTAGAAAGATATATGCCTGAAGGCGTGTGCTGGACAGTCCCCAAGGGGGGATTCTACATCTGGGTGACCCTGCCCGAGAAGTTAGATGCCTCGGAGCTTTTCCCTAAGGCGGTGGAGAAAAATGTGGCCTATGTGATCGGACAGCCCTTTTATCCGGACGAGAACATAAAAAATACGCTCAGACTCTCATTCTCCCATGAGCCTGAGGAGATGATCGAAGAGGGGATAAGAAGACTGGGAGAAGCTGTGAAAGAGGCACTGACAAAAGATTAGCTGGAAAGTTGTCAACGGCAACATTCAGAAATTCCCTGCGGACGAAACTTCGTTTCGCATTTCAAAATGAAAAATGGAGGGAGCAAAAGTCAAATTGTCTTTCTTTAAGAACCCGTTAAAACAATATCTTCCATTTGGCATTGAATGTGTTCAAAACTTAACCTACGTTCCGAGGTTTTTCAGCTAATGAAGAGGGCTAAGGGCGAGTAAAATGATTATTGAGTCCTATCGGTTTGGAAATATTACGATTGACGGAAACACTTACACCTCTGATGTGATCATCTATCCCGACCGTGTAGATGGCAGTTGGTGGCGTAAACAGGGACATCGGCTGAGCATCGAAGACCTAAAGGGGATAGTGGAGGCAAAGCCAGAGGTGCTGGTGGTGGGTATGGGAAGTCCAGGACTTATGCAGGTCCCGCCCGAGACCAGGGATTACATTGAAGCCCGGGGGATAGAACTGGTGGTAGAGCCTACAGACAAGGCCTGGAGGACCTACAATCGACTTAAAAACTCCCGCAGGGTTGTGGCTGCCCTCCATCTTACTTGTTAACAGTATGTTACCAGTTACTAATCACCAGTCACCGATCACCAGTCACCAGTTTGAACCCGCTTACCTGAAACTCCAGCGCTCTGGCGGACTAAAAGAGCGGATAGAAAAGGCCTGGGGGCTGCTGGAGGGCTGCGCCCTTTGCCCCCGAAGCTGCGGAGCCAACAGACTTGCTGGGGAACGAGGCTTCTGCCGGGCAGGCCGGCTGCCCATCGTCTCCAGCTGGGGACCGCACTTCGGCGAAGAGAGACCCTTAGTGGGGACAGGGGGCTCTGGGACTATATTTTTAACTCACTGCAACTTAGGCTGTATCTTTTGCCAGAACTACGATATAAGCCACCTGGGCAGAGGAGAGGAGATAAGCACTCAGCGCCTGGGAGAGATTATGCTGGAGCTTCAGCGGATGGGTTGCCACAACATCAACTTCGTCACCCCAACCCACTTTATCCCCCAGATTCTGGATGCTTTGCCCTTCGCTATTGAGACTGGGCTCTGCCTGCCACTGGTCTATAACTCCGGGGGCTATGACTCAGTGGAGACGCTTCGACTCTTAGATGGGGTCTTTGACATCTATATGCCCGACTTCAAATACTCTGACGGGCAGATCTCAACCCAACTCTCCAGCGCACCTGACTATCCTGAAGTGGCCAAAGCTGCCCTGCAGGAGATGCATCGACAGGTAGGAGAGCTTCAGCTGGATGAGCGAGGGATTGCCCAGCGGGGACTTTTGGTTCGCCACCTGGTATTGCCACAAGGTCTAGCCGGCACAAAAGAGGTAATGCGCTTCATTGCTCAGTACATCTCACCCCAAACCTATGTTAATGTTATGGAGCAGTATCGCCCTTGTTACCAAGCTGGCGAACACCCACCTTTAGACCGCCCCATAACTGGCAAAGAGTTCCGAGAGGCTGTAGAGATGGCCCTCCAGGAAGGTCTGAGAAGATTAGAGGGGGTCTCGGGGGACTGGTGAGTGGTGAAAGGCACGAGGATAACTATACTTACTAATAAGTTACCACTCACTACTCACCTAATTAACTAATTTCTCACAAGGAGGATTCCAATGGCAGAGGTAAAATTGGGGATCAACGCCTGTTTTGCAGTCAAAAGGTGGCCGGAACCAGAGGCCTGGCTTAAGATTGTAGGCGAGGAGCTGGACCTGCGGGAGGCTCAGTTCTCCTTCGACCTGCTGGATCCCAGGGTGGAGGAGCCCACCCGCTGGAGGATGTGCGAAAGACTCAACCAGGCGGCAGCAAAATATAATGTCCACATCCAAACCACCTTCACTGGTCTGGCAGCATACTGCTTTAATCTTCTGCTTCACCCGGACCTGGGGATGAGAATCGACGCCCTCCGGTGGTTCGAGGAAGCCATTGCCGTCACCTCAATGCTGGGCGCCGACGGCACCGGAGGTCACATAGCCTCGCTTTCTATGTGGGACATCCAGAACAAAGAGAGAACCGAACAGCTGACTGCCAGTCTTATGGACTCCCTCCACCACTTGGCTGAGTTGGCAAAGCTAGAGGGGTTAAAATACCTACTGTGGGAGCCAATGCCTGTGCCCAGAGAAAGGCCCTGCACTATCGACCAGGCAAAGGCGCTTTATGAGAAGGCAAATCGGGACACCCCAGTCCCCATTTTCTACTGTATAGACTGGGGACATCAGTGTACCTACAACGCAACCGGAAGGGACAGAGACCCATATTCCTGGCTACGGGAGCTTGCCCCTCTGTCTCCGGTAATGCATGTGCAGCAGACAGACGGCAAAATGGATCGCCACTGGCCTTTCACCCGCCAGTATAACCAGCAGGGTATAATCCAGCCCCAGAGAGCCTTAGAGGCAATAGAGCAATCCGGTGCCAAGGAGGTAATCTTGATGCTGGAGATAATCCACCCCTTTGAGACCGAAGAGGCCCAGGTGCTGGCTGATCTGAAAGAGACGGTGGAATATTGGAAGCAGTACCTTTAATCGCCAGGGCTTTTTTCCTCACTGGCAAAACAGATAAATCTCCACGGAGATGAACCCTGGAGTGTAGGGGCTTGTTCCTGTGAAAATAACGAGAAATTTGGTTTACGTCCCATAAAGGGACTACACTATGAGGTGGAGGACCTCTGTAGGGCTCAGGGTGCCCTGTAGCGGCACTATGCTCCTACAAGTCCCCGGGAGAGGGAAAAACCTGAGATACCCGTCAAATTCAAAGGAGAACCCGGGTGGGAACAAAAAAGTTCACATACGCCAAGGCAGGGGTAGACATCGAGGCGGCTAATCTCACCAAACAGAGAATAAGATCTATTGTTCGTTCTACCTTCCGCCCTGAGGTCCTCTCCGATGTGGGCAGCTTTGGAGGAGTTTTTGCACCTAAGTGGCAGAAGTATAGAGAACCTGTGTTAGTCTCCAGCGTCGATAGCGTAGGCACAAAGCTGAAGATAGCCTTCCGGATGGGGGTGCATAATACGGTGGGCATAGACATTGTCTCCCACTGTGTCAACGATATCCTGGTGCAGGGAGCAGAACCACTCTTCTTTATGGACTACATCGCTATGGCAGAACACCGAGGTGATGTAGTGGTGGAGATCATCGAAGGGATTGCCCAAGGCTGTCGGGCGGCTGGCTGCGCCCTGTTGGGCGGGGAGATGGCCGAGTTGCCTGGATTCTACCACAAGGGAGAGTACGACCTGGTAGGGATGATCGTAGGAGTGGTGGATCGCCAGAAGATTATCGACGGCTCAAATATCAGGCCCGGAGACCTTATTATTGGCTTAGCATCGAACGGACTTCACACCAATGGCTACTCCTTGGCCAGAAAGCTACTCTTTGAAGTAGCCGGCCTGGATGTGCACAGCTTCGTTGAGTCTCTGGGAACAACGGTAGGAGAGGAACTGCTCAGGCCTCATCACTGCTATGCCCGGCCAGTGCTGAAGTTGCTGGAGACCTTTCCTGTGCATGGGATAGCCCACATCACCGGCGGTGGGCTTCAGGACAATATCCCCCGGATCCTGCCTTCCGGGATGGGGGCGGAAATCCGCCTGGGAACCTGGGAAATTCCCCCCATATTTCCACTGTTGCAACGGATAGGAGATGTGCCTCAAGAGGAGATGCTCCACACCTTTAATATGGGTATCGGGCTGGTTCTTGTGGTGCCAGACCAAAGGTGCCAACAAGTACGGCAGTTTTTAGAAAAGCAAGGGGAAAGAACTTTCCTTATCGGCGAGATCGCCCGAGGAGAGCAAAAAGTGGGCTTCGTTTAGCCCAGGGGCTTATAAAAGATCAGTAAAAATTAGGGGCGATTCATAAATCGCCCCTACAATGATCCAAATTCGGAACATTTGGTAAGCGGATTATCATAAAACCGTTCACCGTTAGATCTCTATTTACAGGATGAGCGGGCAACTCTAACACACTTTAATTGTAAGACTTGCGGAGTGCAAAAATCCTTGGCAAATTAGCTCGTCTTCAAGGGATACAACCGGAAGAAGGAGAACCTTGTCTAACAGGGAGATTTTCCTAAAATACCGGCTGCCGGCGATCCTATGGGCTACCTTTATATTCATCGGTTCCTCTATTCCCGGCAAAACACTGCCCCCTCTGCGCATATTCTCCTGGGATAAGTTGCTTCACATATGCGAATTCGGCATATTGGGACTCCTGCTGGCCAGGGCCTTCAGTAGTTGGCTGAACACAGAGAAGACAGGAACATTAGTAACCTTTGCTGCCTCCACCGGCGTCCTCTGGGCACTGCTGGATGAAGTCCACCAGATGTTTGTCCCGGGCAGGGACGCCAGTATTTACGATTTCCTTGCCGATACACTGGGAGTGATAGTTGCCCAAGTCATCTTCACCCAGATCTGGCAACGAAAGCCTCACCGTCCTTAGCCCTGTGTCACAGGCGTCTGGAATCCAATGCTTTTCTCCCCTCGGGGAGCTACTTTAATCTGACCAAATTGGGCCTCGTATTTTTCGACATTTTCTCTCAGGGCCTTCTCCAGCAGTTTAGCATGGTGAGGGGTCATAACAACTCTGGCGTAAACCCTCCCTTTAGGCGCTCCCGGAAGCACCCTGGCGAAATCGATAATAAACTCTGAAGGGGTGTGAGTGATCACAGCCAGGTTGGAATAGATTCCCTCGGACTCCTTCTCTCCCAGTTCGATGTTGATCTTTTGGCGTTTCTCTCCCATCTATCTCCCTTCGTTCTATTTATCAGGGCTCATCTCCCTAATGCATTTGTTGTTGATCAGAGATGAGGGAATTAAAAAAGAGAGGTTTTCCCCCTGATCAACCTTTATTAGAGGTGGTAGTGCACTGGGCCTATCCCTCCAAAATCTGCCGTACCTTATGGGCCAATTGGACAGGGCTAAAGGGGTTGCTCAAAAAAGGGAGGGTTGAATCCCAAAAAAAGCAGAGAGTTACTAAAATCCCGCCCTGCTTGTGAGAAAAAGTTTTTAAAATCGGTAAGTTGCGGTTACAAACAGCCTGTCTGCCTTGTGCTTCTGCGTTAAATTGCCCTCGGTCTGTTCCCAGCTCCCATGGACCCAGGCAGCGTCGATGGAGAAGACTCTGTCCACCGTGGTGCCCGCACCCAGGGTGAGCCATCTCCTCTGCTTAGTGGTTCGAATAGCTGAGCCGTAGCCCGATCGGGGGCCAAGATAAGCAACCGGGTCGGTGTAGAACCCCGCCCGCAGTTTTATCTCCGTAAAAGGCACGGAGACCTCGCCTCCGAAGTGCAGCCTCCAGACCTCCTTATATTTCAGCCGGAAATCGCTACTGCTGCCAAAATCTGAGGGCAAATCTTTATATTCTGTCTGCTTCCAATCGGCATAATGGGCGCCAAAGGCCAAAATCAGCCCAGGGGTGGTCCAGGAAACTCCAAAGCCAAACTGGTAAGGGAGCTTAACCTTGTATTCGAGGAAATAGGCCACATCAGGCCAATCCCAGGTAAAGATACTGTCCGGGGTAACAGTTCTGTATTCATCCCACCAGTTCTTCTCCACCTTGTAGGTTACGGGGGAAGAAACAGTCGCTGCAAATTTAAGACTTCCCTGGCCTTTGAGGATTGTTGCCAGCTTCAGGTTTGTGCCGCTATATTGGTCAGAACAGCGGATATGGCCGTAGAGGCTGTCCAGATCGGCGTGGACTTGTTTACCGTCGGCCAAGCTTAGATCCCATCTCAGGTTGCTGTCTCCGGTCCAGAAGTTGATTGCCCCCCCTACTGAGAGATTGGGAGAAAGGTCGATTGCCCCGGCAACCGACCATGCCCCGATACCACCGTCAATCGTCATATGTTCTTGTTGCTGAAAGCGAAAGTCGTCATTGTAGCCCAGGGCGGAGGCTCCAAACTCAAAATCTTTCAGCCTGTTAAATCCTATAGCAAAGACAAGGCTGCCCCGAGTGGTGGGAACAGGGAGCACTGCACCGATAGAACTCAGGCGGGCGCTGGTAATCTGTTCAGAGTGCGGGGAATCTGGTCTAAAGAGAGAATCCACTTGTCTTTTCCAATAAGGAAGGAGAGTGCCGGAGAGCTGCATCTGTCTGACTTGGGCAAGTCCTGCTGGATTCCAGTAGAGAGCGGAGAGGTCGTTAGCTACCGCAATGTAAGCCCCTCCCATCCCCATTGCCCTTGCTCCCAGCCCGCTGAAATTGTCGACAGTAAGTTCCTCGGGACCAAGTAGGGGGTCTTTGTAGTCTAATATCTCCTGGCAAAACCCACCTCTAGGGAGTAGAATCACCACCATAATAGCTCCCATCAGTGTTCTAATCGTGCTACTTGGAATTCTCATCTCTGCCTCGCTTCTTTAGAATCTGGCTTTCTCCTCCTTTTGGACGTCTCCTTCTTCTTCTCTTCCTTCTCCTCGGTGGAAGTCCGAGATCTTTTTCTCTCCACGGCTTTTTTCACCTCAGTTGCCCCCTGGGTCTCCTGTCCTATCACCCTCTTTTCTGAGCGACTCTCTGGCCGGGAACGAATCCAGAGGGATGTTTCTTCCCCAGTGATCGTCTTTTCGATCTCTGAAGAGGTGCGGGATGTAGCCCTGTCGTATCCCCGTCTTCTGGTAGGTTGGGGTTTCTCCTGCCGGTAGTACCTCTCTCCCCACCAGGGATCCCAGTAGTAATAGCCTGGATAATCATAATAACCCCAGCTGTAATAGGAGGGGCTATACCAGGGGTGGTAGACCCTAACCCAGTATAGATCATCCCAACAGGGTTCATACCAGTAATATGTCTCACACCAGTTCCAATAGTCCCAATAAGAGCGCCAGCGGAGGTAAGAAGGCCAGTAAAAGCGCGATCTGAACCAGTATGGCTCGTCCCAGCCAGGGACATATTGATAGTAGAAATAGTAGTGGTATTCCGGGACGAGCTTCTCTTTCTGTCCCTGAACCACCGGTGGTTCCTCCGATACCCGGGTGAAAAGCTTCACCTGGGTGTAACAACCGGCAAGGGCAAGCAGCCCCAAGCTGAGCACCACTGTAAGCAGTGCCCTCTTGTTTCCTTTAAACATAGAAAACCACCTCCGATAAGCTCAAAGTCTTTTTCTCCCCATCTATAAAACGCCTCAATGGAAGAATAGTTGCATCAGGTTCCTGCAGGCCTAAGATCAGCAAGATCTTTAACTTGACCAAGAAGGGTAATTTGGTGAGTGGTGAGTTCGCCCTGCCCGGTCACTCACTGATGACTAATGACTGATGACCGATGACTAATGACCTATATTAATCTTCTCAGAAATATTCTAAATAGACCACCCTCAACTCTCGATTGGGCTTAGAGCTATCCTTGGCATTTCGGAGCAGGTCTTTTACATCCAGTTCGAGGTTCAGGCGGCTGGCGAATGTCCAGCGCAGACCAGCGTTCAGATAGCCCCCTCCTGAACCTAAAGCATTGGGGCCGTTGTCGTTCTGGGCCAGGTCGTACTCAGCCAGCACCACTAAGTCTGGCCCTAAGTATTTGTCCAGACCAAAGTAGCCAGAGATGTCTTTATCCTCGTCGCCTTTTTCTAAGCTGTAATTAACCCCAGCGTGAAGACCACACGGCCCCAGAAAAGAGTACCCTTTACTGAGAGTTAAATAGAACCCCTTTGACTTGGTGCCATATCTTTTCAGCTCCTTATGATACTTGCCGAATCCCTGGGAGTCGAAGCCCACTGCCACAGCAGGATAAAGCCCTCCTTCATCGAACAGGCGGATTTTCACTGCCACGCCCACCGTTGGGTTCCAGACCACGGGTTGATTGCCGATAATCTGGGTGCCGCCGAAGCAAAGTCCTACCAGAAAACTGTCGGTCAGCCCTACATCAACCCCGGCCAGAATCCCCCCTTCGGAGAACACCCTCAGGTCCAGAGTAAAGCTTCCCCGGGGTAGAAGTCCAGCAGTAGGGCATTCTACCAGATCCTGTGGCTCTATCTCGCTCTGCTGTGCCCAGCTTAAAGAGCAAAAGACTACAATTGCCAACAACACCAGTGAAAATTTCTTCAACATCCTTCTCCTCCTCGATAAATTTTCCCGACATTAAGGTAAGTCGCTCTGGTCCTTACACGCTTTTTACCTTCAAGATAGCTATCTCTAGAACAAAAAGTGCCCCCCTTTTATAAAAACTTGTCTCTGTGGTTTCTAAACGTAATACTCAGATTCTACTCCTTCTTCTCTCCTACCTCACCCGATTCTGCAGCCTTTTGAACTATATCTTCCACTTTCACCGAGAGGTCCTTCACAATGTTATCTTTAACCAAGAAGACAGTAGGGCTTTGTTTCGTTTTAACATATACTAAGTCACCCTTTTTCTTACCCAGCAAAAGTTCCACTACTGGATTTTCATCTTTCCAGAGTCTGGCTATGATCTGTGGCTTATCCAGTCCGTATTTGGAAAGCCTTCCGGGTTTTTCTGTCACGAACTGCTGGGCTTTCAGTCCCTTGATATCCCACAACATACCGCTGATCTTCCAATCTTTTGCCTTCCTCTCTACCGGCTGGTTCAACTGCCAGCTTCCGGAGGTATCTTTAACGCAGAGGATGGTAGTATCCGGGTAGATAAGTTCCAGTTTATTAATTTCCTTTACCTCAAATTCAGCTACAGTCTTGTCCCGCAGGTCGAAAGGTGTTTTTCGTAACTGTTTAACTAAGTCTGCTCCAACCAAGAAGACGGGACTGCGGGATTCATCCCAGGCATAGTAGTTCTCGCCCTTCTTGTCGCCGATTCGGAGCAGTTTCCTCGCCTTATCCTCTCCCACCCAGAGGGTGACCTCCACCTGGGGTTTGTGCAACCCATATTTTCTGAGGCTCTCCGGCTTCTCGTCCACGAATTCCTTGGCCTTGGCATTTTTCAGTCTGCTCAAAAGCCTCTCTATCTCATTCTTGTCTGCCTTCGTCTTAAGCGGTTTCTCCATTTGCCACTGGGGGCCCATCTGAGTGCAGACTATCCGCTGTCGCCCTTGGGCAAGTTCCAGTTTCCTAACCTCTGCCTTGTCAAAGGCAAGCACCCTTTTGTCTCGCAGGTCGTAAACGGTCTTCTCCAGTGAACTCAACAACCAGGAACGGAGGGTAAAAACCTGGGGGCGAGAGCTCTTCTGAGCAAAGACAAAATCACCGGTAGGGCTTCTGTCACCTAACAGAAGGGTGTCGGTGGTGCCTTTTTCTAAGTCTAAATACACTTTCACATTGGGATACAGAAGGCCAAACTCCGAGAGATTGGCAGCGCTGTCGGCCACCACCTGCTCGGCCTTTGCACCCTCTAAGTTGCTAACAATTCTGTCTATTGCATCTTTATCTCCCTCAGTCTCAATGGGGTAGATCAGTCTCCAATCACCGTCGGGCTTTTTCGCACAGACTATTTTCTTCTCAGGATAAATCAAGGTTAATTTCTGCACATCCTCCTTTGAGAAGAGAAAGACCTTTTGTTCTGCCTCCTTCTGCTTCTTCATCTCTGCCGGACGCCGGACTTCATACAACCAGACATAAAGCCCTAAGGCCACCAGCACACCAGCCAGAATAGCAGTGGTTTTAAACTTCATTTCTTCCTTCTCCTGTTGTTAAAGTTAGTCTTAAATTAATCTTTTTCAAATTTAACTGCAAAGCCCCCAAAGAAGAGGCAAAGTTCGCTAAGCTTGTTTTCTTTCGGCTTGTTGACTAACTTCTCACCCCCAATGCCTTGCTTTTTTGGCGTCTCCTCTGCGATCTTTACAGCTAAATCTTCCTTCCTATCTTTTTCTTCTCCACCAGATGCTGACGCCGGTGATTAACACGGCAGCGGGGTAGATTATCAGCACCAACCAGAAGATGGTTTTGGCTTGGTTCTTGGTAAGTTGCAGGGGGTTAAATTCGGGACTTTTGGGCCGGATGGAGATAAGCTCTTCCTCCTCGGTCAGCCAGTTGATGCAGTTGAGGAACAGGTCCCCGTTGGCCTGCTGCTTGAAGAACTGGTTGTCAGCAAAGTCAGAATCTCCAAAGACCACCAGACGGGTTTTCCCCTTGGTAGCCCCTGTAGCTTTGGGCTCCCCACTGACAGCAACAGCCAGAGAGACGGGCCCTTTCTTGTCGGTCTTGGGGTCGAATCTGGGTACTTTGGCCTTCGCCTTCACAGGGGCCAGATCCGTCTCTGCCCAGCTCTGGGGCGAAGTCTTGGCCAATTCTGTCCCCTGCACTCCCCCCTTGCTCTGTTTCGACAGCGAAACCGACCGGGCCAGGGGATAGAAGCTCATCACTCTGAGATCTTTGGTAATGGGGTGATTTCCATAAATAGAGATTATGGGCATAGCGTAGCTAACCCCGAACAGGCTTCCTATGCCGCTGGCATCTACTACAAAGTCATTGCCGACCACGATCCCCCAGGAGGCGGCTATCCCTTCCAGGCCGGAGTAGACCCCTGGGTCCAGAAGGAAAAATGCCTTGCCTCCCCCATCCAGATAGTCTCGGATCATAGACAATTCCTTCACCAAATACTCTTTCTGGGGGCCAGCAGCAACCAGCAGGGAGCAGTCCTCAGGCACCTTATCCTTCTCTGCCAGAAGTAGGCTCTTAGGCTCGTAGTTGTTGTTCTTCAGCTCATCCCTGACCACACTGTAGCCTTCCCGGCCGGTGTCATCGAGCTCCTTCTCTCCATGTCCCTTAAGGAAATAGACCACCTTCTTCTCCTCTTTGCTCACCTTTAGAATGGCACTGGTGAGCTTCTTCTCGGTGGCCTTGCCAGTGAACCTCTCCTCACGGGTTCCGGACTCAACCACTACAGTCTCATACTCCTTAATACCATATCGCCTTGCTTTCTCCGGACTTCTGTCTGGATCGACAAACTCGAAGGATACCTTACGTGAACGTGACCGGTAGCTTTCCAAAAGGTCCTTAAGCCTCTGTCCCCGGGCCTGCCGGTAAAAGGCAATGACCTTCACATCCCGGTTTAAGTTCTTCAGCACCTTAATTGTCTGATCCGAAAGGCTGTAAATTTTAACCTTGGTGGTATCAAAGACCCAATGATGGCGCGTGCCGATGAAATTAACCAGCACAACTATCGCTAATACAACGACTACCATAAGGATGGCATTTGTACCGTACTGGGTAGACCTCCGGCCCCAGAATTTTTTTACTATATCGAAACCTAAGGAGAAAAAGACGACCAAGAGGAGAAGGCCTCCAATTAAGGGTATACCCACTTTTAGATTGAATGACGGGGCGAGAGCAAGAAGAATCAGTCCAACCAGCAGTAATCCGGCCCCTACTAAACCGTAGATAGGCAGATATCTTCTCATTTGCTCACCTCCATCTCTGGGATTCAATCACCTTAACAGTTAAAAAGAGGAAGAATGTTATGAAACTCAGGTAAAAAACGACATCCTGGGTGTCGATCACCCCTTTTTCAAACGGGAGCATATGGGTGAGGATAGAGAGATAGGAGAAGATCTTCCCGGCGCCAGGGCGGGTGAAGATAGAGGCTGAGCCGATCACCCAGAAGAGCAACAGGGCGCCAAATCCCAGAACTACAGCGATAATCTGACTCTCGGTGAGCGATGAGGCAAAGATGCCCACAGCAATAAAGGCTGCCCCCATCAGAAGCACCCCCAAATAGCCCGAAAGCACCGGCCCCCAGTCCGGATGGCCATAGGCTCCCAGTATAATTTGGTAAAGCACAGTTAAACCTATGATGATAGCATACAAGGCAAAACAAGCAAAGAACTTGCCCAGCAGAGTCTCGGTTATCCGCACCGGAGAGGTCATCAAAAGCTCCATCGTTCCCGCCCTCTTCTCCTCGGCGTAAAGCCTCATAGTGAGCATAGGAATGATGAACAAAGAGATGAAACTGATAAGCCCGAACATCCCTCTTATCACCTGCTGGTTGAGATTCAGAGAGGGCATTCCCCCATAGCGAGATGCATATTGCATATAGTAGAGACACTCATTGCTGAATGTGACGGTCATCCCATAAAAGAAATAGCCAGTTATGACAAGAAAAACTGCTGCCAGCACATAGGCAATGGGGGAGGTGAAGTATGTTTTGAGCTCTTTCTGAAATATGGCGGCGATATTCCTCATCCTTCTGCCTCCTCTGTAGTTAGCTGTAAGAATATCTCCTCTAAGCTTAACCCAACGCGTCTTATCTCCAACAGTCCAAATCCGCTACTGGTAATTGCTGCGGCCAATTGCGACCTGATGTCTGTCTTCACTTCACTCTCTACAAAGAAACCGTTCCTCTGTCCATTGCCCCCAGGCTCTATGCTAACGGCTGTGACCTGGGGGATCTGTTTGATCTTCTGCTCCACCTGATCAACAGGTCCTTCCACCTCTACATAGATTCTTTCGGAGCCTTTCAGGCGGGCGGTGAGATTCTCAGGGGTGTCTACAGCAGCGATCCTGCCCTTATTGATAATGACCACCCTCTGACAGGTGACACTTACCTCCGGCAGGATGTGGGTGCTGAGGATGATGGTGTGCTCTCCTCCTAACTCTTTGATCAACTGGCGAACCTCGATTATCTGCCGGGGGTCAAGTCCTATGGTAGGCTCATCTAAGATTAACACCTCCGGGTCGTGGATTAGGGCCTGAGCCAGTCCCACTCTCTGTTTATAGCCCCGGGAGAGTTTGCCGATAATGGTCTCCTTCACCTCCTGGAGGCCGCATTTCTCCATCGCTGCCTCTGCCCTGCTTCTCTGCTGTTTGGGCTCGATGCCCTTTATCTTTGCGTTGAACTCCAGGAAATACCTGACAGTCATATCGTTGTAAAGCGGTGGGTTCTCAGGCAGGTAGCCTATTCTTTTTCTCACCTCCAGGGAGTCGGTGAAGACATCGTATCCGGCCACCCGGGCGGTGCCTGCCGAGGCGGGCAGGAAGCAGGTTAGAATGCGCATAGTGGTGGTCTTGCCCGCACCGTTGGGCCCCAGGAATCCGAGTATCTCCCCCTTTTCTACTCGAAAGGATATGTCGTCCACCGCCCTTGTTCTGCCGAAATATTTGGTGAGATGTTCAACCTCTATCAAGGCAGCACCTCCTTTGGTTTAAGCTTTATTAACCTCCTTTAGAGAACCTCCTCGGTACTTTGGGCTGATCCGAATCCAAAGTGCCTTCTTCAGTAACTCACTGTCTTTAGACCTGCTATTGCATACTCCTTCACAGAGAACACTTTGGGGCTCTCATTCCCACACTACCCTTCATTGATACCGTGCCACAGCCTCAGACTCGCACCTCTCTACAGATAGAGTTTATACAATATAACCTAACTCCTTGTTTCCTGCAAGGGGGTCGCCTCACTCCAGAACCTCCCTCGGGTCAGAGATCTCCCCTCTCGTGGCCGAATAGGCCGCAGTGGCAGGAGAGCAAAGATAGATGAACCCCTTGGGATTGCCCATCCTACCCTTGAAGTTCCGGTTAGCAGTGGAAAGGCAGACCTCGCCATCTGCCAGCACCCCCTGATGCACCCCCACACAGGGGCCACAGCCTGGAGGAAGCACCGAGGCCCCCGCCGCCACAAAGACATCCAACAACCCCTCCCGCAGAGCATCTAAATAGACTCGCCGAGAGGCAGGACAGACAATAAGCCTGGTGCCAGGATGGCAGGTTCTACCTTTGAGAACCTCAGCCACTACCCTCAGGTCCTCCAACCGCCCATTGGTGCAGGTGCCAATAAATACTTGATCCACCCTTGTTCCCACCGCCTCCGAGACAGGCTTGGTGTTGTCCACCTGATGGGGGAAACAGATCTGCGGCACCAGTTCAGAGATATTAATCTCCACAATTCTCTCATACCGGGCATCGGGGTCGGCAGCTATGGGGCTGAAGTCGTCGGCCCTTCCCTGCTCCTCCAGATACTGGCGGGTCACCTCATCGGCCCCGACCAGGCCTGTCTTGGCACCTGTCTCCACTGCCATATTCGCCAGGGTAAGCCTTTCAGCCATAGACATCCTCTCTACAGTCTCCCCGTCCAGCTCTAAGGCCTTGTAGGTGGCACCGTCAGCGCCGAGTGTGCCGATAAGGTAGAGAATCAGATCCTTGGCGTAGACACCTGAGGGAAAGGCCCCGGAGACAACTATTTTAAAGCTTTCTGGCACCTTAAGCCAGACCTTCCCCAGGGCCACAGCCACCGCTACATCAGTAGAGCCCATCCCGGTGGCAAATGCCCCTAAGGCCCCGGCGGTGCAAGTGTGGGAGTCAGCTCCGATTATTATGTCTCCCGGACGGGCGTAAGATTCGCTCACAATCTGATGACATACCCCTTGTCCCACATCGGAAAGCAGAGCGCCTGTCTTCTGAGCGAACTGCCTCAGAGTAACGTGATCATTGGAGAGTTCACGGCGGGGGCTGGGAGCAGCATGGTCGATAAACAGGACCGTCCGCTCAGGATGGGCCACTCTCCTGGGTCCCATCTGCTCCAGCTCTCTGACTGCCAGGGGACCGGTGCCGTCCTGGAGGAAACAGAGGTCCACATCGGCTATCACGAACTCCCCTGCCCTCACTTGCCGCCCGCAATGTCGACTGATAATCTTCTCAGCTAAGGTCATCCCCACGGCTCTGCTCCTCTAGTTTAACCAGATCTTCAAACTTAAGGTCGAACTCCAGCACTCCGATTATCTCTTCGTCCTGGTCTCTAATCGGGGCAGAGACGGTGATGCATAGGGCTCCTGTGACGGCTGAGGTGTAAAGTCCCGTCACATAAGTCCTCCCGCTCTTCAGCGGCCCGATAAACCACTCCCGGTCGGAGAAATCATCCCCAATGCGGTGGTATTCGTATTTTGCTTTATCCACCGGTTGAGTGATATTTCTGGTAACCCTTCTGCCTTCTTTATCAGTGACGGCTATCAACTGTACATAAGGATTCTCTTCGATCACCTTGGTTAAGAGGGGTTCCTGTTGGGATGGGTCCATTGAACGGATAGCAGGCAGATTCACAACCTCTTCGATAAGCTCCTGGGCCAGCAGACGGGCGTGTGCCTTTATCCGGTCAAAGTCTGAGATAAACAACTCTGGCAGATATTTCTTCGCCTTCTCCACCATCTCCTCGGTAGAGATACTGGTGACTCTGCCCTCTCTGTATTGATCCATCACCCAGTGGTAGATTTTACCTACTCCTGGGTGTCTCTTATCAATCACTCTCTCCCCGGTCAGTTTGAAGTGAGAGTTAATCCAGTAGGCAATACCAGCAGTGCCGGATTTGTCGGTGACCATAACTCCAGGAGGCCGATTCAGGATCTTAGTAGTGTCAAAGATATTGTATATCTCCTCATTTTTGCTGATCCCGTCGGCGTGGATGCCGGCCCTGGTGAAATTAAACTCTGACCCCACAAAAGGATAGTTAGCAGGGATTGAGGCTTTGACCTCGTTTCTGAAGTAGTCGGCGATCTCGGTGATCACGGTGGTATCCACTCCGTTGGTCTCGCCCTGCAGGGCGATATATTCGATAATCAGCCCCTCGATAGGGGGATTGCCGCATCTTTCTCCGAAGCCCAGGAGTGTCCCGTTGGCAGCGGCACAGCCGTGGAGCCAGGCAGCCTCGCTGTTAATCAGGGCCTTGTGGAAATCGTTGTGCCCATGCCACTCCAAGGCATAAGAGGGAACACCAGCCTCATGAATCATAGCGTGCACCATCTTAGGGATGCCCCGAGGCAGGGCTGCCTCCGGGTAGGGAAGGCCATATCCCATAGTGTCACAAAGTCTTATCTTAATTGGCGGGCCTCCTAATGCCTCCTCCCCCACCTCCTCGTAAATCCTCATCAACTGCTGGGCAAAGGGGATGATAAAGCCGGGGAAATCGGCCCTGGTGATGTCTTCCATGTGGCATCTTATCCGCACCCCGGCATCCATTGCCTCTTTTACAATGGCTAAATAAACCTCTAAGGCGGTTTCTCTGTCCATACCCAGTTTAAGAAAGATATGGTAGTCAGAGGCAGAGGTGAGCACCCCTGTCTCTTTCAGCCCCATCTGTTTTACCAGTTGAAAATCGGACTTCACTGCCCTTATCCATCCAGTAACCTCTGGATATTTATATCCCCTTTCCAGGCATTGTTGTACTGCCTCTTTGTCCCCGTGGCTGTAAAGAAAGAATTCGCACTGTCGGATCACACCTTGGGGGCCACCCAGTCGGTGTAGCATGTCGTAGAGATCCACTATTTGCTTAACCGTGTAAGGAGGCCTGGCCTGTTGACCATCCCTGAAGGTGGTACAGGTTATCCATATCTCATCCGGCAGCTCCACAGGTACTATCACATTGTCAAAAACCATACGGGGCACTTCTGTGTAGGGGAAGATATCCCTGAACAGGTTGGGCTGTTCTACATCTTCAATCTGGTATTTTGGCCGTTGTGGTTTTATAAGTTTTGATATCCCCATTTTTGGCAAACTCTCCTTTCGAATTTAGAAGACATTGTCAAAAATTTAACCAGAGAGAACGCAGAGAAAAATCCTATATTAGATCCCTCCGCGCACTCCACACCTCTCTGTGCTCCCTGTGGTCTGTTTCATCCAATTTTTGATACTTTCGGTCAGGTTTGTCAGAAGCTCTCCTCCAGTGAGGGGAACTTCCCTCTCTTTACATCCTGTAGGTAGGCTGTACAGGCCTGTCTTATCTGTTTGCTCAGCTCCGCATATCTCCTTACAAATGGGGGGTGAAACCTCTCAAACAGTCCCAGCATATCGTGGGTCACCAGGATCTGGCCGTCGCAGTCGGGACCAGCTCCAATTCCGACTGTCGGGATGGTCAGACTTTCAGATACTTCCCGTGCCAGCTGGCGAGGGATCTTCTCCAAAACAATAGAGAAAACCCCACATTCCTGGAGGATCTTTGCGTCTTTGCGCAACTTCTCGGCCTCTCGGGAACTTCTGGCTCGCACTGCATAGCTGCCAAATTTGTGAACCGACTGGGGCAGAAGTCCCAGATGGCCCATCACCGGGATACCGGCATCAACTATCCTCTTCACGGTGGGAGCAATCTCCTCCCCACCCTCCAGCTTCACCGCCTCTGCCCCTGCCTCCTGGAGAAACCTACCGGCATTCCGCACTGCCTCATCTGGATTTATCTGAAAAGACATAAATGGCATATCGCCAACTACTAAGGCATTTTTGACATGCTGGGAAACTATCCTGGTGTGGTAGAGCATCTGCTCTAAACTCACCTGTACCGTAGTCTCATACCCGGCAAAAACAGTCCCCAATGAGTCACCCACCAAGATGAGGTCGATGCCTATCTCATCAAGGATAGCGGCCATGATATAGTCGTAAGCAGTGAGGGCGGCGATCTTCTCCCCTCGGGCCTTCATTTCGATGAGGGTCGCAGTGGTTTTTTTCAAAATATTACCCTCCTATCTATTTCACTCTTAGCTGAGTTACATCTATGTATAATACTGCTTTGCCCTTTTGTTGTCAAGATTTTTATTGACCCGCTCACTACGTCATTGTATATTAGCTGGGCAGATTTAAAGTAATTGCGGCATTAAGTCAACAGTCATTAGTGGTCATTAGGAGAGTGAATCGATTACTTGTCAGTTAATCTGTTTAACCAGTTAATTCCTTTGCGCAAAACAAATGACAACCTATGATTTAGCCATTACTGCCGTTTTCATTGCCTTAGTTGTCACCCTGGGCTATGCCTTTATCTTCCTCCCCAATGTAGAGGCGGTGACGGCTACTGTATTCATCTCCGGATTCCTTCTGGGCAAAAAACGGGGAGCGATTGTAGGCCTTTTAGGAGAGTTCATCTATGCATTAGTAAACCCCTACGGGGCATCAATGCCACCGCTTTTAGCGGCTCAGGTGGGCTCAATGGGCCTGACAGGTCTGTTAGGGGGATTTGTCGGCAGTCGCTTTAAGAGAGAAATCACATTCAAGGCTCTGTTGCTTGTGAGGTTCGCCCTCTGGGGAATTCTGTTAACCCTCATTTACGATGTGGCAACTTGTATCGGCTTTTTCACCTTCGCAGGGTTCTCTCCCCGCCAGATGCTGGCAAGCCTTGCAGTGGGCCTGCCTTTCTATGCCGTCCATCTGATCTCCAACACCGTAATCTTCGCATCGGTTGTCCCTGTGCTGCTCAAGATAGCCTTAGACAGGAGACTTCTGCAGGAAAGAGAAGATAAATAAATTCTATGTGAATGACAAAATCCAAAGCCCAACTGCCAAAATATCTATTTCTTTTGGATATTTGAATTTTGATAATTAACATTCCTTTCCAGCTAAAACCTAGCAGTCTGTCTGCTTTCACCCTTGTAAAATCTTTCAACTGTGGCCACCACCTCTTCAGGGGTATCCACGACGGTAAATATTTTCATATCTCTCTTGGATATATATCCTCTATCTAAGCAAATCTTCTGCAGCCAGTTCAAAAGTCCATCCCAGTATTCTCTGCCCAACAGGATCACCGGGAAGCTTTCGATTCTCTTGGTCTGGATTAAGGTTACGGCCTCGAACAGCTCATCCATGGTGCCAAAACCGCCAGGCATTATCACAAACGCCTTAGCGTATTTGACGAACATAACCTTGCGACAGAAAAAATAGCGGAACTCCAGAAGAGTAGTTATAAAGCGATTGCTCTTTTGTTGAGATGGAATAATAATGTTAAGTCCCACGGAGGTCCCTCCGGCCTCTTTGGCCCCCTTGTTGGCCGCCTCCATAATCCCCGGACCGCCCCCAGTGATCACCCCATAGCCGGCCCTAACCAGCAGTGAGGCGGTCTGTTCGGCTAACCGGTAATACCTGTCTCCCCGTTTAGCCTTGGAAGAGCCAAATATGGAAACCGCCGGTCCAATCTTGGAAAGCGTCTCAAATCCCTCCACAAACTCGGCCATTATCCGAAATACCCGCCAGGTGTCCTCTCCTGTGAAACCAAGTTCAGTCCTCTCCGCCATACCGGCCTCCGTTCTCTGATGCTTTTCACTGCAGCCCATACTTCTGAATCTTGCGATAAAGGGTTCGCTCTCCTATCCCTAACATCTTGGCTGCCTTTTTCTTATTCCCTCGGGTTTCTCTTAGTGCCTTTCGAATCATCTCTTTCTCCATCTCAGCAATCGGTTTTAACTCCCCGGCATCGGTCTGAGCTACCTCTTTAATCTCTCTTTCCCCGACCTCCCCAACTTCGGATACAAAGGGCACCTCATAGGGATTTATAGGGATGGGTTTGGTAACTCTTTGTCCTTCCAGGAGGAATTTCTTGATCTCTGCCACATCCTCTCTCAGGGCCAGCAGGCTGCGATAGATTAGCTCTCGTTCAGACTGGTCCGGGGTTTTCTGTACCCTTACAGGCAGAAGGCGACTGAAGGACGGCCCTTGCTCCAGGTAATCTTTGAAATATCGAGGGATATCATCGGCAGTTATCTTCCTCTTGGGAGACAGAGCTACCATACTCTCCACCAGGTTTTTAAGCTCTCTTATATTTCCAGGCCAGGGATAGCGCATAAGCAGTTGCATCGCGTCTTCGGATATACCGGGGAAGCTGATCTTATGTTCTTCGCAGTAGCTGCGCACAAAGGCATCCACTAACAGAGGGATATCCTCTCTCCTCTCTCGCAGAGGGGGCACATATATCTCAAAGACCTTCAGACGGTAGTAGAGGTCCTGGCGAAAATTGCCTTCCCTGACTGCGGCGGCTAAGTCACGGTTGGTGGCGGCGATCACTCTGACATCCACCTTTACGGTCTCTGTGCCTCCGACACGGCGCAGCTCCCTCTGCTCCAACACCCGCAGGAATCTGACCTGTGTGGCCGGCGACATCTCTCCGATCTCATCCAAAAATATGCTCCCCCCCTCAGCAGCCTCAAAAACACCTTTATGTCGGGCAACCGCCCCAGTGAAGGCACCTCTTTCGTGCCCGAAGAGCTCGCTCTCTAAAACTCCTTCTGCCAGCGCCCCGCAGTCGACAGCCAGAAAAGCCCTAGCCTTGCGTCTGCTGTGGTTATGAATTGCCCTTGCTATTAGCTCCTTGCCTGTACCTGTCTCTCCGGTGATAAGGACGGTTATCTCGGTGGGGGCAATCTGGATAATGGCTTCCAGGACCTGCTTCATCTGCTCGGACTTCCCTACCAGTCCGGACTCCAGCGAGACCCTCTTTCGCACCTGTGCCCTGCCCACAACCTCTGCCAGTTCGTGCCGATCAATGGGCTTCTCTAAGATGGCATCGACCTCCATCCGAACGGCTGAGGCTTCCCCCTTGGGGCACAACAACACCAGGGTGCCCCAGTAACGGCCATCCTTAAGTCGCTCTGAAATCTGCACCAGCTCCGCCTCTGGAATCGAGGCATCAGCCACTACAACATCAACAGGGTTGTGCTGAAGAAAATCGACTGCTGCCTTCCCATCGTCTGCTGCTACCCACTCCCAATGCCCTTCCCCTGAAACGGCGAAGATCGCCTCTTGGACTTCTTCGTCTAAACCCACCAGCAGAAGATTGAGCTTCTCATCCAATTGAGCAATCACCTCTGATTAGCTAAGTCTCCATTCTATGGAGACCTGAAGGCCTCCGCTACTGTTGGCAATAAACTGCAAGCCAGCGTACTTCGTAAACTGAGGCATTTTTTCCCTAAAAATAACTCTTTCATCGACTATTAAGGTCTAATTTTCCGGTTTAGATAGAACCTCCACTAAATAATCGCACAAATTTTCGATTTCCACCTCTTCCTGGTGGGAACTCTCCATATTGCGCACCGAGGCCTTCCCCTTGTTTAACTCCTCCTGGCCGATAATCACAGTATACTTAGCTTTCAGATTATTTGCGGCTCGCATCTGGGCCTTTAGGCTTCTGTCCAGATAATCGGTGTCGGCACTTACCCCTCGAGTTCGCAGCTTCCGCAGCAGGCGCACGGCCAATTGCTTGGCCTCCTCCCCCATAGAGGCAATATAAACCTCAGGGTGGAGAAGCTCAGGAGACAGAGAGCCTTCTTCCTCCATCGTCAGAAGGATTCGCTCTATGCCAGCTGCAAATCCCACCGCAGGAGTTGGTTTTCCCCCCAGTTCCTCAACCAAGCCGTCGTAACGCCCTCCCCCACCCAAGGCATCCTGAGCCCCCAGTTGAGGATTTACCACCTCGAAAACCGTCTTGGTGTAGTAATCAAGGCCTCTCACCAGCCGCTGGTTGATCTGATAACCAATATCCAAGGTATCCAGATGGACCTTAAGCTCCTGGAAGTGTTGGGCACATTCATCACACAGGTAGTCCAGCATAGAAGGGGCATTCTCGGTTATTTGGCGACAAGCGGGGTTTTTGCAGTCAAGGATCCTCAAAGGGTTCCTCTGGTAACGCTGTTTACAGTCGGCACAGAGAAGGTCATATTCATCGGCGAAAAAACCCAGTAATCTCTCTCGATAAGGGGGACGACACCGAGGACAGCCAATGGTGCCCAGCTGGAGGGAAAGCCCTTTCAGCCCCAAGTCATCACAGATATCCAGGAAAAGGGAGATGATCTCAGCATCCAAGGCAGGGGCAAGAGAACCTATAGCTTCGGCTCCAAACTGGTGAAATTGTCTCAGTCTGCCTGCCTGGGGATTCTCTTGGCGGTACATTGGACCGATGTAGAAGAGCTTCTGAATCGGCTTTTTCATTCCCAGACTGTGCTCGATGTAAGTGCGAACTACCGGTGGGGTGCCCTCTGGCCTGAGGGTCAGACTGCGCCCGCCCTTATCCTGGAAGGTGTACATCTGCTTCTGTACTATCTCGGTGCCCTGCCCGGTGGAGTGAATGAAAAGCTCTGTGCGCTCAAATGTCGGCGTGGCTATCTCCTGGTAGTTGTAGAGCCTCATTCTCCTCCTAACTGTCTCCTCAAGACGACGCCAGAGGGGCATCTTATCGGGAAGTATATCCTGAGTTCCACGCAATGCTTTGTATTTTAGCATCTTCTCTATCCTGCTTACCTATTCTGCTCTCCTATATCTTTGTTTAAGAGTAGCTTGCCCCTTCTTTAAGGATCAGGGGACTAACGACTTAGGGGTGCCTATCTAAAAATACCCGAGATAGAGGAGAAAGCCCCTAAGAACATCAGCAGGCCAAAGACCACCAACACCAATCCGGAGATAATCTCCACTGAGCGAAGGTGAGCCTTCGCCCGGCTGAAGAGGCTCAGGAAGGCATTTATCCCCAGTCCCGATGCTACAAAGGGGATGCCCAGCCCCAAGGAATAAGAAGCTAACAGCAAGACTCCTTTGCCCACTGTCTGCTGTGTTCCAGCGTAAGCTAATATTGTTGCCAGAATTGGTCCTACACAGGGTGTCCATCCGAAAGCAAAGGCCAGACCAACAACAAAGGCACCTATGGTACTGGCCGGCACAGTTCTGGCCTGAAATCTCTTCTCATAATTCAGGAATCCTATCCGCAGCCATCCGATGGTGTGGAGCCCCAAAACCACTATGATAGTGCCTGCTATCTTGCTGAGCAGGGCGAGATGAGAAAGTAGAAACTGACCTATAACTGTAGCCGTCGCCCCCAGGGCGACAAAGACAATGGAGAACCCCAGGACAAACATCAGAGAGTTGGTTCCCACCTTAAGGAGCCCCCGGACATCTGTCGAAACGGTTCTCATCTGGCCCAAAGAGAGGCCAGAGATAAAACAGAGATAGGCCGGGACCAAAGGGAGAACACAGGGGGAGAGAAAACAGAGAACCCCTGCCCCAAAAGCTGCGATCACAGAGATATCGCTCACCATTGCACCCCTTTTATGGTATCATTAAACTCTGGCAAAATGGCCAGGATTCATAAATTCCAAGTCACAAATTCAAAGCAAGTTGCAATAACAATGCTCTGACCCTTCTGTTGGTGTACTCTCCAGCATTATCAACAGACTTGCTCAACAGGTTTGTCAAACGAGGATCCACTCGACCTGCAACCGTCAGAGACTGTGAGACGTAGCTTTTCCCCTCTGCCTTTTGTAAATATAGAACAAAAAAGGTGAAATATCAAGCCGTTTTTTTACTGTTATAACATAATACTACCTAAAGCTTGGAGTTATCGCAAATACCCCTAGGACTGGGATTCTGGAGCTCCCGGGAAGGCATCTTGTTAGAGAACTCTCATTTAAGCAGGTTTTCCACAAAGAAAGGCCCCGTTTCTTAGGATCTGCATTAAAAGGAATAACAAGTGGTTATCCTACGCCTCTATGTGAGTTATCCACATTTTAAAGAGGTTATCCACATTTTCCCTCACCTGTAAGAAAGGGGAGGCGGTAGTGGTTGCGAGATTTAAATCGAGCATCTTTCTTTGATACTCTCCTGTTAATTTCTGTTGACAACTCTGTCGAATACTGCCAGGGGAATTTTTCTCTTGCTACCCACGGGATTCTATGTTATATTTATTATGATATCTACACTGAGAGATTCGCAAGCAGGGGGGAAGGAGCGTGGGACAGAAAGGCGGGCAACTTTATATTGTGAGCACCCCCATTGGTAATTTAGAGGATATAACCCTCCGTGCCCTGAAGGTGCTCAAAGAGGTGGAGATTATAGCTGCTGAGGACACTCGTCGCACCAAGCAACTGCTGGCTCACCACCAGATCAAAGGCCCCAGTGTTACCAGTTACCACGATCATAATAAGGAGAGAAAAACCCCCTTTTTGATCCGCCAGATGCTTTCTGGTCAGTCAGTTGCTGTAGTCTCCGATGCTGGCACCCCAGGGATTTCCGATCCTGCTTATTTTCTGGTGCGGCATGCCATAGAGAATCAAATCCCAGTAGTTCCTATCCCTGGAGCCTCGGCACTGATGGCTGCTTTGGTAGTCTCAGGGCTGCCCACCGATCGCTTTGTGTTCGAAGGATTTCTGCCCGCCAGAGGGTCCAAAAGAAGGAAGCGCCTGCAGGAGTTGAAAGAAGAGATCAGAACTGTTTTGCTTTTCGAATCGCCCCACCGACTTTTGCGGTTGTTGAACGACGCCTACCAAATTTTGGGAGACAGGGAGATCTGCCTTTGCCGGGAGCTGACTAAAAGGTTCGAAGAAACGCTCAGAGGCAGATTAAGCCAGATTATCGAGCAGTTTCAAATAAAAAACCCTCGGGGAGAATTTGTCCTCGTTATCAGGGGAGCAGAGAAAACCAATCCGATAGATTCTGTAGACTAAGGAGGTTCTCCTCTGTGAAATTAAGACTGTTTTTCTCAAAGTTATTCAACCGGGAAATGACCTTCAGCGGCAAGCTGAAAGAGTGTTTTGCCCGCTTTGTGAGACCTCTGGTGGAGTTATTTGCGAACCTTGGGCTACGACCTGATTTTTTCACTGCCTTAGGATTGCTTTTAAGCATCGGGGCCGCTGTCGCTTTTGCTGTAGGCTGGTTCCCCTGGGCCGGTGTTGTTGTCCTGCTGGCAGGGCTTTGTGATGTCTTCGACGGGCAGGTTGCCCGAGCGGCTAACAAAGGGACGAAGTTCGGTGCCCTGTTGGACTCAACTTTAGACCGTTACTCGGAAGCGTTTATCTTCTTCGGTATCGCCTTCTATCTGGTACGCACAGACAGTATGTTAACCAAGATGGCCTTACTATTCGCCCTAGCAGGCTCTCTGATGGTGAGCTATGTGCGCGCCCGGGCCGAGGGACTGGGAATCGAGTGTCAGGGCGGCCTGATGCAAAGAACTCAACGCACCTTGGCGGTGGCCTTAGGAGCCCTTTTCGGAAAAACCGGTCTGACAGTAGTAATCTGGATATTAGCAGTGCTTGCTAATTATACGGTCGTGGAGAGAATATACCATGTCTGGATGAAGACAAAGGCCCTGAACCTGAAAAAGGAAGACCCTACAGCCCCAGGATAGGGAGAGTTGCAACCCCTCGGAGCCCGCTTGCCCTGGCAAACAAAAACTTAGAAAGGAGGAGTTTAATGGGCAAACTAAATGTAGCTATTATCGGCGTTGGCAACTGTGCTTCTTCACTGATACAAGGGGTAGAGTTTTACAAAAACGCCAAAGAGACCGATTTTGTTCCTGGATTAATGCATGTCAATTTAGGCGGATACCATGTGCGCGACATCCAGTTTGTAGCCGCCTTTGACATCGACAAAAACAAAGTAGGAAAGGATTTAAGTGAGGCTATCTTCACTTATCCCAATAACACTTACAAATTTACTGATGTGCCTAATTTAGGAGTTAAAGTCCACAGAGGAATGACCCACGATGGTCTGGGGAAATATCTATCTCAGATAATTAAAAAAGCCCCCGGGTCAACAGATGATATAGTGGGCATCTTGAAAGAGACAAAGACCGATGTGGTGATCAACTACCTACCGGTGGGAAGTGAAGAGGCCACAAAGTGGTATGTTGAACAGGTGCTTGAGGCTGGTTGTGCTTTTATCAACTGTATCCCCGTGTTCATAGCCAACCAAGCCTACTGGAGACGCCGCTTTGAGGAGCGGGGCTTGCCCATAATAGGCGATGACATAAAATCTCAGGTGGGAGCCACCATCGTACATCGAATCCTCACCTGGTTGTTCAGACAGAGAGGAGTACGACTTGAACGCACCAGCCAGCTTAATGTAGGCGGTAATACCGACTTCCTTAATATGCTGGAGCGTTCCCGGTTGGAGTCGAAGAAGATTAGCAAAACCCAAGCAGTGACCTCTCAACTGGACTACGATATCGGGGCAGACAACATATACATCGGCCCCAGTGACTACATCCCCTGGCTGAAAGACAGAAAATGGTGCCACCTCAGAATGGAAGGGAGAACCTTCGGGGACGTCCCTCTGAACTTAGAGCTGAAGCTTGAAGTCTGGGATTCTCCTAACTCCGCCGGGGTGGTTATCGATGCTATAAGGTGCTGTAAACTGGCCTTAGACAACGGAGTAAAGGGAGCATTAGAGGCTCCATCGGCCTACTTCATGAAGTCGCCTCCCAAACAGTACAGCGACTCAGAGGCCAGGAATCTGGTAGAGGAGTTTATCGCCACCTACCAGAAGAAGGGGAAAGAGAAAAAACTAAAGGAAACCTAACCAGCCTTTAGCCTCAGCCAGAGGGGAAAACCCTCTCCAGTACAAAAACAAAGAGACGGGGAAATAGAGAACGGAGGCAAGCTCAAGTGCTAAAGTTACGGGGCGCTTTATCCGAAACCATCTGAGGAGGAGCTGTCCCGCAGAGGAAATAACTTGAGGCACCGCTGTTTTCTATTTCCCTATTCTTTATGGGAAAAATAGATGTTCATAACATTTGAGGGCATCGATTCTTGTGGAAAGACCACCCAGGCAGGCCTTTTAGCTGAGGGCTTAAGAGAGGCAGGCTACCCGGTTGTTTTCACTCATGAACCGGGTGGAACAGAAATCGGTGAGAAGATCCGTCACCTGCTTTTAAGCAGGGAAAACAATCAGATGGTCTGGCTGACCGAGCTTTTTCTCTATATGGCCAGCCGGGCCCAGCATACCGAAGAACGAATTCGCCCGGCCATACGACAGGGAAAGATTGTGGTCTGCGACCGTTACACAGATTCCACCTTGGCCTATCAGGGCTATGGCCGGGGCCTGGACCGAAAACTGATACATCAGCTTAACCAGATAGCCACCGGGGGGTTGATCCCACAGCTCACTTTCTTAATCGACATCCCACCCCAGGTGGCCATGCAGAGAAAATCGAACAAAGACCGCTTAGAGGGCGAGGACTTCGACTTTCACAGCAGAGCGAGAAAAGGTTACCTGAAAATTGCCAAAGATGAACCCCAGCGTTTTCACATCATCGACGGCTCCAGAGGTATCCAAGAAATTCACCGAGAGATAATGACCACCACCGTGGGCAGATTAAAGGACTGAGACTCTTTGATCCCTGGAGGGCAATCCCATCTGCTTCCATTGATGAAACTTATGATGTTTCTGCTTTTCCCTTCTCACCTTTGGTCTGTTTCCCCTCTGCTTTCTTCTCTGCCTCCATGCCCTCCTTCCGGGATTTGCTGGGGTAATCAGTAATATACCAGCCTGAACCCTTCAAAACAAAGGCAGTGCGGGATATCACCCGGCGCACAGGGCCACCACACTTCTCGCAGATCCTCGCCTCTTTATCATGAAGACTCTGAAATTGTTCAAACCTGTGTCCACATCTCTCACACTTATACTCATAGATTGGCATCATTCCCTCCTGGTTTATCTAACTCGCAGTGAACTCAAAGCCTGTAGCTACTCTTCCAGTCGCATCATTGCTGGCTCCCGGGGGTTTAAACCAGATTCATTGGTCTTCATCCCCCTGAGGGGGTTAATATTAAACTATAATGGAGGAAAAGTCAAGCACTATTTGGGCCTTTACCTAAACTAACCTTGTTTTATCTGTGACTTATCCCCAGTGTTCGATAAGATCCAAATTTTTCAGCCCAAAGGGACGAAGATATGTCAGTGCCAATTGAAATCGACACGGAATGGGTGGAAAGCGTTAAGAAGAGATATGAAGAGGTATTTGCCCTGAAAGAGCCGGATCGCGTGCCTGGCTGTGCTCATACGGTTTTCCCTGAACCGTTTGGAGGACGAGGGAATATTCAGGAGTATATCCTCAATCCCAAGCGACAGTTGGAGTTCAAGCTCAGGGAGATCAGAGAGTGCCAGCGCCTGAAGGCGGATGTGGTCCCATTTCTGATTCCCGAGTTTGATCAGGGGGTGTATGCCTCTGCGTTGGGTGGCAAAGTTGCTTTTGCTCCTAATCACTTTCCCTGGGTGGTAGAACATCCCTTGAGGAATCTAGAGGCTGTGCGATGGCTGGAAATTCCCGATATGCGCAAGGCAGGCTACGGTCCTCATATCCTTCACACCCTAGAATACTTCATGGAGCAGGCGGGCGAAATTTTGCCAGTTGCTCCCTTTGGTCTTCAGAGTCCTTTTTCAGTGGCCTATGAGCTGCGCGGCCCCGACCTTTACACCGACGTCTTCGACGCACCGGAGCTGGTACGAGAGCTTCTGGATTTCTGCTGTGAGCTTCTGATCTCGTGGGCCAAGGAGCAGTCTAAGATCACTGGGCGCCATTTTCAAAGTCCGGCTGGATTTGTGGACAAGCTTTGGCTTCCACCTGGCAAAGGCGGTTTTTATCTGGTGGAATTAGAGGCTCAGATGCTCTCCCCAGAACTGTACCGGGAGTTTGCATTTCCAGTGAATCAGAGGCTATTTGAAGCTTTTGGCGGTGGTGCTATCCATACAGATGGCAGTGCTGCTCATCTCCTTGATTTCTATCTGAAATTACCGGTATCCCTGGTGAGATTCTACGGTGGGGCCATCGACCTTAACCAACTGAAAGAGAAACTCAAGGGGAAGATAGTGCTGTATGGGGTTAAGACAAGGGCTCAGGGAGGAGCTATGGCAACCAAGGAGGAACTGGTCGAATCTCTGCAAATGTTTGCCCCGGGCGGTGGGTACATCCTCGGCCCCGATGCCTATCTTACAGATGTGATGGAGACTATTGGAGAATACTATGGTTAACTGCGCTGAAAAAATTACCTTGACAGCGAAAGAAAAGATACATATCTTTCGGTTTTATTAAAACGGTTGCGTAAACGCTTACTTCCGCGTCAGAGAGAATTATGTCTACCATTAAAGATGTCGCCCGGAAGGCCGGGGTCTCCACGGCCACTGTCTCTCACGTGGTTAACAGGACCAGATTTGTAAGCCAGGAGCTTCAACAGAGGGTCTGGCAGGCGATAGAGGAGCTTGGCTATCGGCCAAACTTGTTTGCCCGGGCACTGGTGACGAAAAGGTCTGGAACACTGGCCCTGCTTATCGACGATATCCTCAATCCCTTTTTCTCGGAGATCGCTCTGGCAGCTATGCAACGGGCCAAGCAATTTGGCTACCGGATTCTTGTTTGCAACACCAGGGGCAACCAAGAAGAGAAAGAAGGATTCTTCAACTCCTTTCATCAGGGTTATGTAGATGGGGTGATCTCCATGATCGACGTAGAAGAGCCCTTGATGCAATCCTTGGTCGCTGACGGAGTGCCGCTTGTTCTCTCCGGACAGACTAAGCAAAAAAGCCGACTTGTCCGTTCTATCATTGTGGATTTTGCTAAGGGGGCCTTTGAGGCCACGCAGTATCTCATTAGTCTGGGACACAGAAGGATCTGCTTCATCCCTGGGCCGTTGACCTCTACGGCCGACCGCGAAAAACTCGAGGGCTACAAACAAGCATTGGAGACCTCTTCCATTCCCTTTGCCGCGGATTTGGTTGTGGAGAGCAACGCCCAGTTGCAAGGAGGTTATGAGGTTACCCTGGCCCTTCTGGCAAGGGAACAACCTCCTACGGCTATCTTCACCTCCAGTGACCTTCTGGCCCTTGGAGCCCTCAGAGCAGTGCTGGACAAGAGGATGAGAGTGCCAGAGGAGATCTCCATCGCCGGCTACGACGACATCGAGGTCTCCAAATACGCAGAACTTCCCCTCACCACGGTTCACCTTCCCAAATACGAGATAGGAAGCACAGCTGTAGATCTTATGGTCAAGGTTCTGCAGGGCAAGAGGACCAACCGGAGCATTTCGTTTTCACCTCGATTAGTGATTCGACGTTCCACAGGGCCAGTAGAAAGTATTGGATAGAGTGGAAGAAATTGATTTTAAATCAAGATTAGGCAATATAGTATTACCAATCAAATTTTTGTTTTTTGGAGCAAAATTATCTTACCAATTCAAAAGTCAAATATCAAAATTGCATTGTAAAATCCAAAATCATTTTCTCCTCAGAATATAAAATCGGTAAGTTGCTGATCCTGTTGCAGACCATAGATTCTTAAGACAAAAATATAGTCTCAAATCGCGGTTTGTGGTGGTGTTTGTATATCTCAGCATGATGAGGAAATTTTTGAATTTTCATTTGCAGTTTTACTGCGCTGGGTTATATAGCACCAACAGCGTTCCCTCAAAGGAAAAGAGGTTTAAAAATGGCTTTGGGTATAGGGATCATTGGATGCGGGGCAATCAGCAAATTTCACCTCGAAGGCTACCGAAAA
>CAZQSC010000001.1:43819-52245 GCA_964595705.1 uncultured bacterium
CCAGATCGTTGCGGTCTCCGATGTGAACCAGAAGCTTGCCAGGGAGGTGGCTGCCCAGTGGGGTGCAGAGTATTACACAGACCACCAGAGGCTTCTGAGCCGTGAGGATATTCAGGCGGTATCTGTTTGTGTGCCCAATTTTCTTCACTACAGGGTTGCCCTCGACGCTTTGGAGGCGGGTAAGCACGTTCTCTGCGAAAAGCCAATGACTACGACTTTGGCTGATGCCGAAGATTTGGTAAAGAAAGTCCAAAAGACGGGGTTGATTTTTCAGGTCGCCTATATGAAAAGGTTCAACCCCAGCTTCGTCCTCATGAAAAAACTCCTGCCCCAGATCGGCAGGATGGAAACAGGATATTTCAGGGTCTTTCACCCCTTTCCTCTCTCCTTCTGGGAAGAGAAAAGACAGGATAGACCCTGGCAGCTTCAGGCGAAGGAAACGGGAGGATGTGCTCTGCCCCATAGTGGGAGTCACCTTCTGGACATCCTGCTCTGGTTCTTCGGGGAACCGGTGAACGTGGATGCCCGGGTGATGAAAAAACCAGGGTACGAAGTGGACTACCTTTGTACTGCCTTCTTTGAGCTTGAGAGTGGGGCTACAATCTTTTTTGAAGTAAGCTGGCAACCGCTGACCCGCATAGGGTTCCGTTACGACGGTTGGGACGAGAAGATTGAACTTAACGGGACCAAGGGGCGGCTGGAGCTTTATTCCACCCTGTGGTGCGGCGAAGATTCCCCCCTGGTTCGCCACTATATCGAGGAAGAGCAGAAATTTGTGGAGTATCTGCCGGGGCAGAAAGATCAATTCAACGATGAGATTAAGGCATTTGTCCAAACCGTGGAAAGGGGAGAAAAACCCAGCCCAGATGTGGTGGACGGCTACAAGGTGCAGAAGCTAATCGATGCCATCTATCGGTCCGGAGAACAGAGAAGGCCCATCTATTTGGACTGAGGGGCGAAGCCATCAAAACCAGAAGGAGAAGCAGAGATGAGAGCCATGTATGTCAAGGCTCCCTATAACTTTCAGTTGCGGGAGATCGAACGGCCTGTGCCAGGGCCAGATGAGGTCCTGATCAAAATCGAGGCCTGCGGTATCTGTGGCACTGACTTTCATGTGGCGGGAAAACTGGCCTGTGACTGGATGCCCATCGGTCATGAGTTTGTGGGCAGCATAGCCGAACTTGGCTCAAATGTTCAGGGCTACAGAATCGGAGAGGAGGTGATTGCTCAGAACGCTACCTACTGCGGGATCTGCGAGGACTGTATGAATGGGCATCCAGAGCACTGCGAGAATATTTATACCATGAATGATCAACCCGGCTATGCGGAGTATATCTGTATGCACAAAAAGAGCCTCCATCCTTTTGAGGGGCTGACCTTCCCCCAGGCCACTCTGGCTGAACCCCTTACGGTGGCTCTGGATCTAGTGCAGGTAGCTGATATTCCTCTGGATGCCAATGTGGCCGTGCTGGGAGCAGGCCCCATTGGGCTGATGGCAGTGAAGTTAGCCAAATTGCGAGGTGCACGAAAGGTATACTTGAGCAATCCTTCAGAAAGGAGCGCCAGGTTTAAGCTGGGGAGAAAGCTGGGGGCTGATGTGCTACTGGAAGCTGACAAGGAACATGTTGTGGAAACTATTAAGGCAGACCTACCTCGGGGAGTGGAACGGGTTTTGGTAACTGCTCCACCCAAAACCCTGCTGGAAGCCATTGAAATAGCCAAATACGGAGGAATCATTGCCTTCATTGGGATCGAATACGGCGAGGAGGCGGAAATTACCTTTGACGTCAACCATTTCCATTTCAAGAAGCTCCAGCTCCGCGCCTCCTTTGCCGTACCCAATATGTATTTCCCTATAGCGTTGGACCTGCTGGAACGAAGAGTAATTGATCCGGATGCATTTATCACTCATACCGTCCGTCTGCAAGATGTGCCGGAGTTTATGAAAAATGTGTCGAAGTACCGAAATGAGATGATCAAAGCGGTAGTGATACCCTAATTTGAATCTTCCGGCAGCTTGCGGGGCTACTAACAAGAAGAGACGCACACACTGCCAACATAGTTAGACTGGAGGTCAAAATGAAAACTCTCTCCCCACAGGAGCGAATCAATATAGTTCTCAACCATCGAGAGGCTGACCGAATTCCCATTCAAGATCATCCCTGGGGCACCACGGTGGAACGCTGGCATCGGGAGGGATTGCCGGAGGGCCAAACCCCTAACGATTACTTTGACTTTGAGATGAGGGAATTTGGTTTCGATGCCTCCCTTCAGCTTCCCGAGGAAAAGATTGAGGAGACCGACGAGTACACCCTGGTACGCAATCGTGATGGTGCTCTGGTGAAAAACTGGAAGCATGCTACCTCCACCCCCGGCTGGGTTGATTTTCTCATCAAAGACCGTTCAAGCTGGGAAGAATACAAATCTCGCCTGACCATGAATTCCTCGCGGGTGGATTGGGAAAAGGAACTGGGTCGGTGCAACAAGGCACGGGAACAAGGGTTTTGGGTGCGTCTGGTTACTGCAATAGGTTATGATCGGGTGCAGACAATAGTGGGCTCAGAACGGCTGCTTATGGCCATGATTGAAGCTCCTGATTGGGTGAAAGATATGTTCTCCACGGTGGCCGAGTTGGTTATCAATGCCGCTGAGGAGATGATGGCCAGGGGGTTCCAGTTCGATGGTGTTCTTTTCTGTGAGGATATGGGCTATCGCAACGCGCTTTTGTTCTCCCCCGCTTTATATCGGGAATTGGCTATGCCCTGCGACCGACGGCTGTGTGATTTTTTTAAAGCTAAGGGGCTAAAGGTAATGCTGCACAGCTGCGGCAATGTGATGGAACTGGTGCCCTATCTCATCGAGGCCGGGTTCGACTGCTTAGAACCCCTGGAGGTGAAGGCTGGAATGGACTTAATAAAATTGAAGAAAGATTATGGCGACCGGCTGGCCTTTATGGGCGGCATAGATGTCCGCAAGATGGCTGACCCAAACCTTGAGGTTATGGAAGAAGAGATCCGTACCAAGATTACTGTTGCCAAGCAGGGTGGAGGCTATATTTTTCACTCAGACCATTCCGTACCGGACAACGTAAGCTTAGAACAGTATGAAAAGTGTATAGAGTTAGTGCATAGATATGGAAAATATTAGAAGTAGTGGAACTGCGTATTTACGCAGCAGTTTCAATCTCTACGCTGGGAGAGTGTTAGAGGTTTCTTGATGATTTGAATCAAGGAGTTGAAATAATGAAAGCAGCAGTTTTGGAAGGTGTTGGGAAATTTGTCCTAAAGGAAGTACCAACACCAAAAGCAGGTTTTGGAGAGGTAGTTGTTCGGGTGAGATCCTGTGGTATTTGTCAAACGGACTACAAGGCGTTCACCGGTGAGCGGACCAACTGGAACCCTCCTATGATTCCAGGTCACGAGATGTCTGGCGTGGTCGCTGAGGTAGGCCAAGCGGTTAGTCATTTCAAGAAGGGCGACGAGGTGGTTGTAGCACCGGTCGCTTTCTGTGGCCTCTGCGACCCCTGTCGCAGCGGCATGCAGCACTACTGCGAAAACGGTGCCGTCATCGGTGGTGATGGTTTCGAAACAGTCTGGGACGGTGGGTTTGCCGAATACGTGAAAGCTCCAGTTGGTGCTATTTACCACAAGCCTAAATCAGTCTCTTTCGAAGCAGCGGCGCTGGCAGAGCCTCTGGCAGGTTCCTACAAGGGCCTGATTGAATACACTCAGATGCGGGTAGGCGAAGATGTAGTGATCATTGGCGCCGGCAGTATGGGACTCCTTCTGGCCCAGCTCGCCCATGCTGCCGGAGCTGGAACTTTGATCCTCATCGATATCGATGATTACAAAAGGAAGTTTGTCTGAAGTGTGGCGCCCACTACTTTATCAACTCCTCTAAAGAAGATGCGAAGAAAGGGGTGTACGAGATTTTACCCAAGGGGCCGGATATCGTTTTTGAGGCTGCTGGCCCGACCCCAGCAGCCGAGCTGGCCTATTCCCTCTGCCGGAGGGGCACTAGGATAAACATGTTCGGAGTAACCACGCCGGGAACCATTGAAATGTCTCCAGCCCAAATCCACTTCAAAGAGCTCAAAATGGATGCCTCTTTCTCCGTTAATTCCAAAGTGATGCTAAAATCCATCATGCTTGTGGAGAAGAAGCTGATTGATCCGACAAAGGTCATCACCCACCATTTCCCGCTGAATCAAATTCACCGGGCATTTGAGAAGATGGGGAATGTCCAGCGGGTGAAAATAATGATACATCCTTAAAAGATTGTCCCTTTGCAGCTTTCTGAATTTAACACCTTACAGTTAAAAGATGTGTCCAGTTGAATAGACAAGCTTTTGGGAAAGGGAGAAACCATGACACCCAGAGAACGGATGCACACGGTTTTAAGCAAATCTCAACCGGATAAGGTTCCGGTGCGCTACTGGGCTGGCCTGCCGGAATCGATTCAGGCCGAGTTGATTGGTTCTTCTCCTGATGAAGGGGAACCGATAAGGAGAAAGCAGGAGATGATCAATGTCCTGTCTACCATCATGGGCGGGGTGATGGAGGCGGGTAAACCTTGCGGAGCCTACATTGCTGAGATAGGATTTCATCCTGAAATGGCACTGGACGATATACGATATGCTGTGGAGATTGTGGAGTCCATGAGGGAATATTAAGCAATGAGAAAGGAGACGAGTATAATGACCCAACAAGAGGAATACTTTGTCCGACACATAAGCGATGTACAAACAGTCCCCTGTATGTGTGGATCGAGCACCAGAATAATTCCCAGCACCGAGGGGTTGGAGGTAAACGTTCACCTCACCCATATTGTAGACTCCAAGCTCCATTATCACAAAAAGAGCGTGGAGATATATTACATTGTCCAGGGTTCCGGGAAAATGGTGCTCGGGGACCAGACCTTTGACATCCGCACCGGGAGTCTGATCTACATTCCCCGGGAGGTTCCCCATCGCGGGTATGGGGATTTTAAAGCCCTGATCGTGGGAATACCTCCCGTTGATAGCCAGGATGAATTTGTACTCGAAGAAGCTTAGGTGACCATCAGGCGTTTCTCGCTCTAAAAAAAAGGAAAAATGCTATGAAGACATTCCTCTTCCTGGACGACTGGATGCTGGATTCCTACCGGGATGTGGTGCGGCGCTTCGGAAGGCCTGAGCCGGTCGATGTAGACCCCGTGCCCTTCATGGGCAACTATGCCACGGTGCTCTACGATCCGGAGAGGGGATACTACCGGGCCTGGTATAACCGACAGATAAAGCGGGGAGGGAAGAAGGTTTGGGTCCTTTGTCTGGCCGAAAGTCCCGATGGCTATTGCTGGGAGCCGGCCAGGCCGGAGGTGGTGCTTTCGGGTTTCATGAGCGCCTCAGGCGCGGCGGTCTTCTACGACCCCTACGATCCCGACCCACAGCGCCGGTACAAAGCCGCCTTCTCTGACAGGGTGGACGGGCGAGACCTGGGCCTTACGGCCTGTTCGCCGGATGGGGTCCACTGGAATATAGATGCCGAGCATCCCTTCTTCACCCGGCAGGGGGGCGTGGACACCTTCCTCAAGCCCCTTTTCAACCCCTTCAGGGGCTGGTACCAGATCTCGGCTCGACCGTCTGTGCTGGACAGGAGGGTGGCCATGGTGACATCTCCAGATTTTGTGCGCTGGGGCGAGCCCCAGCTCGTGCTCCAGCCGGACCCCTTGGACGAGCCCTGCCTGCAGTTTTACGGGATGCCGGCCTTCCTCTACGAGGACGTCTTCATCGGGCTTCTTTGGTGCCACCACACCAACCAGGAGGAGAGGGAATGGGGAGGGTGCAAGATGATGGGTACCATAGACTGCGAGCTGGCCTACAGCTATGACGGGCTTTGCTGGAACCGCACCGACCGCCAGCCCTTCTTGGGCTGTACCGAGCCCGGCACCTACGGGTGTGGGAGCATATACCCCCATTCCTTAGTGGTCGAGGAGGAACAGATCCGCATCTACTCCTGCGGGACGCTCGTGGACCACTCCATAGAGGAGCCTCCGGAGGGGTATGAGAGTGTGGGTGCGCTTCTGGTGCATCGACTCAGGCGGGACGGATTTGCCTATCTGGAGCCCAGGGCTGGCTGGGGCCAGGTGACGATGAGATGCGTGCGACCCAGGGACGGGAAGATCACCATAAACTTCTGTGCGCCCTTCGGCAAGGTGCTGGCTCAGATAAGCGCCCCCCACGGCCAGCCCATTCCTGGGTATCGGTTCGAGGACTGCGTCCCGTTGGCGGGGGACGAGCTCGCCGCTCCCTTGAGGTGGAAGGAGCGGGAGGACGCCTCGAAACTTATAGGGAAACATGTCAGACTGGAGTTCCGGCTGTTCCAGGCAAGGCTCTATGCGGTGCGCTGGGAGGCCGAGCCCTGGTACGGGGACTTCCCCATCGAACGGATATGAGGACATCGGGTCAGCTAAATTCGGAGGTAAAATGCGATTACCAAACATCTGGGGTGAAGGCATCCTCTTTGCCTTCTCGGGCTGCGACGGGCCCACCGATTGGCAGCATCCCTTTGTAGGCGGCCTGTTAGGGGACAGGGTCGGGATTGAATTCTACACCCAGTGCCGCCGTCGGCTGTGGCTGAGGATAGAATCGAAAGGGCGGGAAGGTGGGGCAGATACGTTTGAAAAGCTAACTCCCAATCTGGTGTGCTCCGACTTACTCGACGTGGTCGCAAAACCTACGGGGATGCCAGAGGTCGAAGTGGAAGTCAGGATGGTCTTCCTGACGAAGGATGTGGTGGCGGCAAAGGTGGTCGTGCTGCCAGGGACAAAGGCACAGGAACTAAGGATCCTTCCTGTGACCACCGTGGATGGCCGCGGCGAGTGGGAACAACGAGGCCCTATGGTCTTGCAATCCAGTCCTTCGGAATACACGGTACTGGTTTGGGAAGAAAATGCCACAGAGACGATGTTTGCCTATGCATTTGATGCGACTGACATCCGCAGGGCCGAGGAGAAGGCCAGGCAGGCACTGGCCTGTGACCTCGAAAGGGCTGTACAGGAAAAGCTCGGGTTCTTTACCCGCCTGCCCCAGGTCAGTGGACTGGACGAGCTCGAAGAGCGAACGTACTACAAGGCCTTCTCCGTCCTGAAGGTCAACATCGAATCGCCACAGGGCAAGATACCCCATCATTGGGCAACGCCAGATCGGTTTCCCCATCGCCACATGTGGCTATGGGATTCGGCCTTTCAAGCCTTGGCCATGAAATACATAAGCGCGGAGTTGGCCGAGGAGGCCATCAAGGCTGTGTTGTCCAAGCAGAAGCCCGATGGTTTCATCCCGCACATGATGACGCCGGACCCTTCGCTGGATTCCCACATCACCCAACCGCCGATCCTGGCCTGGGCAGCCTGGGATATCTATCGATATGGCCAAAACCGGGCCTTCCTTGCCCATGTCTATCCCAAGCTGAAGGCTTACCTGGAATGGGATTTGAACAATAAAGATGCCAATGGCAACGGGCTGCTGGAATGGGTCAAGGACGAAGAGGATGTCTTATGTCACTGTGCCGAATCGGGCATGGACAACAGCTCCCGTTTCGATCTCCCGGGACGCGATGATGCTGTGGATCTGAACGCATTTATTGCTGCCGAGTGCGCCTATCTGGCAAAGATGGCGGATGTTTTAGGAAAGGGAGAAGAAAGACGAATTTGGCTCCAGCGGCGACAAAAAATGATTCGACTCATCAATCAGCTTCTATGGGATTCGGAGGACGAATTCTATTACGACAGAAGTGAAAATGGCGATTTCGTCCGGGTGAAGACTGAGGCTTCGTTTGCGCCTCTGTTTGCGAAAGTGGCCGATGAAGGGCGGGCTCAAAGCCTGGTCAGACACTTAAAGAACCCCCAAGAATTCTGGCGGCCCTTTCCCGTCTCCAGTGTGGCCGCCGATGAGCCCAGCTTCTGCGACGACATGTGGCGCGGGCCCACTTGGGTTAATTACAACTACCTCATCATTCAAGGCCTAAGGCAATATGGGTATAACCGGGAGGCGGATGAGATAGCGGAGAAGACCTTGCAGCAGATCGCCCACTGGTACGGTCAGACCGGGGTGATCTGGGAGTACTACGATTCAGAGGGAAAAACCTCTCCTGCCTGTTTACACCGCAAGAGAGGCTTTGGGGTTATTCGGGATTACGGTTGGACAGCCGCAATTTACATTCTTTTGATGTTGGAGAAGCTGGGCCATCGCTGTGCGACTATGGGTTACATTTAACAGCCAGAATGTAACTTATCGACAAACAGGGAAAACTATACGGAAGACGAATGGGGCTGCTGCCTTTTTGTCCCCCGGGATGGGACAGAGAGACTCTGTCATATCAGCGGTAGTAGTTAACGGGAATCCTGAATTAGTGATAACCTCTTATGAAATAAGTTTTTTAATTTTAATA
>CAZQSC010000002.1:0-42267 GCA_964595705.1 uncultured bacterium
TTCTCATTGGGAAATCGCCTGAACTTCCGGTTAATATCATACTCAGCTCTGAGGTTAAATCCTCTTACATCATTGATCTCAAAGGTGAGACCATATATCTCGTTGCCTGTGGGCAGTCCGTAGCGGATTCTAAGCATCTGTTGATTTGAGCCGTCTTTCACATTCCCCTTGGCCCGGGCTACCGGCAGAAACACTATCGAGGGCACCGGAGCTAAGTTAGTCTGAAGGTTAGAGGAGATTTCTACAAAATAGTCATTAGCTAACACTAGGACAATTTCCACCTTTTTTATTTGTTTGTAGTCAACGGTGGATTTATGCTGAAGATCGTAGGTCAACACCATCTGTTCGCTTCCGCTAACCTGCCAGGTCCCCTCTACAAACACCCCTCCTTCAATATCCGGGGTGATCTCGGGATGATACTGACCATCGATCCAGACCTCTTCCCGGTAGAGAATTGCCCCTGGGGTATCCTCTGGTGAATCGTCGGAGATGCGCACCATAATCCTTTCTACCCAGCCAGTGTTACTCGGCCCGCTGAGTATCCCTTTGAAGGAGTTGCTTCCGAAGTCCTCTGCAGTGCTACCATGGTGAGCATTCACATAAGTGACTCCTATCTTCCCGAAATCTCCCACTTGAACAGTGCCTCGGAATCCAAACATATTGGTATAATTGGTTATCTCATCCCCAATGTTCTCTTCAAACAGAACCGCAGTAGAAGGCAAATTAATCCTAGAGGCCAGGGCAGTGAAGGCATATTTGTCACTGAGAAAATCCCATTGAATCCCATTGAAGGCAGGTTTTGAGAAAGTGAGTGGGGTCAGCGTTGTTCTGATCTCATCGCCAATAGTAATAGCAGTGTAATATTGCCCCCGGGATAGTGAGGAGATCAGCACATTGTCAAACCAGGCGGAATACTTAGGGCTTTTCCTGATCCGACTCTGGTACATCCGGGGCTGCTCTTGATCCCAGTGATATATCTCCCAGCCCTTGGTTATGTAGTTTCCGTACATATCATAGTAGCGGGTCCCCTCAAGCTCTACCTTCATATATTTTCGGTAGTGTTCCTTGGCATAATTGGTATACTCCCACGGCTGCCAGCGGTACTGAGAATAAAGCTCCTGAGGAAGATACCATTTTCTCAGCGTAGGCTCCAGAGTACTGAGCTCTACCCTGGGACTTGCAGGGGCGTAAAAACCTGTTTTGACACCCTGCGCATAACTGGTCAGGCTGCATAAAAATAGCATAGATATTGCCCCCGCCAGAGCAAACATCTTCTTCTCTCTGGATAACATATTTAGTCGCTCCTTCCTTTTGATATTTGACGCTTCTACCTCACTACTAATAGACTATTGCTATGGTTCGGGTTGCTATTCTATCTCCAGACTCTGCCTTGACTTCAATCTGGCATAGATAAAGACCAGGCAGCACCAGGTTGCCCGAACTATCTTTCCCATTCCAGTCGGCCCTCCAGGAGGGCTGACCAGGTTCGTTCACCATCCTGGCCTCTATTTTCCTCACCAAATGGCCCTGGAAATTATATATCTTTACCCAGACTTTTTGAGGTTTCACCTTCAGAACACTGAATCTAATTACAGCAAAATCGTTGTTTCCATCCCCGTTAGGTGTAACTATCTTCGGGGTGATGGAGACCTGGCCAATCAACCGCTCCACATTCTTGGAGTAGGATGGCAAGATCACTGTTGTGGCACTTCTTTCTCCTGGATCTGGCGTAACTCTTTGCCAAACGCCGGGCTTGGCTGAATTGCCCACAAAGCCCTCTACCAAGCTGTTGTCCCGGAGAACCCTCCCTTTGAACTTGACCACCACCGGATCGTACCAGACAGCCAGAGAATCTTCTGCAGAGGCAGAAATGGTAACGGAAGAGGAAGAGACAAAGGTAGTGTCACCCACGGTGACCTGGGTGGTGTCCCCTCTGACTATAACCGCCTTATCGCTGCGCATATCCACTGTTTCTCCCTCTATTACTGCCCCCCTGCCTTGCAGAGCCAATGTATCTTTGTAAGTCCCGCGCCTCACCCATACTGTGTCATTCTCCACAGAAAACACCGTAGTGCCTTGTCGGACTGTGCCGTTCCACAGAATCACCCTGTGGCTCTGTACCACCGGGTGGAAATAGACAGCCAGCGAGTCCCCCTGTATGGTTACCGAATCGGGGGGCACTGCTTCTCCATTGATAGAGAGAGAAACACCCGCGGTGTCCACCGGGAAAGGACTCAAAAGCAATAGACGGTCAAAACTGGTACTCCTTAAGTTGCGAAAGGACAAGATTTGGTAGGAGAACTCCTCAGCCACATCTGGGTTGACCGATCGGGGGGTGAGTTTTCCAGAAGCCTCTTTCACAAAAGGGTCGTCATAGGTGAGGCTAAGGTAGTGCAGCACTGGGGTAGTGTCTGGGGTATCCGAAACTAAATCTACTCTGAATTTCAGATAACGACAGGGACTTTTCGACAAGAAACCACCCATAGACTTTCCCTCAAGAGCCCAGATGTAGGGTTGGCTCCAGTTGTCCCAGTCAGCACCAGGTACTATTAGAGTGTCAATACGGGCCTTCTTCTTGTCTCGAGGTCTTAAGGCTTCGTATTCTTCCCTGGTAATCTCATTGCCCCATCTGTCGTAGTAATGAAGCTCCGGACCCAGGGTATTACCTGCCCGGGTACGCACCCGTATTCCTGTTCCCTCAGGTTGGTCTGCATTTATGAATAAACGTAATATATTTTTGCTTGTACCCAAGTCAATAATATCAGATTCTAAAGTAGCCTCTGCGGCATAACCCTTCCCATATACCTGCAACTCCTCCAAACTCCATGCAGGAGACCTTATATTCCCTGTGCCGTGGGCGTGATGGAAGAACACATAGCGGACCCGTTGTAAGGGAAAGGGGTGATTAAACCAAAATTGCAGGGGAATAGCCCAGTTCCACACATCTGCCACCTCGTGAAACCAAAATTGCTTATAAGGATGCTGTTCGATCTCCTCCCTGCTTCCAGGGATGCCTCCGGGTGGGGCAGAGCCATCAGAAACCGCAAGCTTAAAACCTTGGGGGAGATAAGCCGTCCTTTCATGATGCTCTCCTGAGGCTGGCCCTATGAGGATGATGCGGTCTACCCAGAACACCGCCCCCAAATCCAGTAAAAACCAGTTCCCCTTTGGCTCCCACATTATATCACTCCACGGATTGCCGGTAGCCGATTTACCATACAATGTCTGACCATCAATAAGATATTCAGGGAATCTTAAATTCTCACCGCCTTCTATTCCTCCTCCTCGGGAAATTGCCCCTAAGGCGAGGTTATCCCCATATGCGTCCACCTCCACCTCGGCAAGACCCTGGCCAGGAACAGAAGAGTCCAGGCGAATGTAGATATATTGGATAGGACGGAAGGTCTGTATCTGCTGGACATCCTTGCCCTCACTGGTTGTATCCCAACGAGCATAGTAAAGTGGATACTCCACAGCACTAGGATCCGTTTTGGGAGTGGAGAGTCGACCGGCCATAATGTACAGTGGGGTATTCTTAGTCCCAGGGGTAGGATTGCCGTCCCAGGTATAAACACGGAACTGTTGTAAGGGTTTTACCTCTTCAGCTCTGGGGAAACGCAACCGCACGGTAGTGGCGGAAACCACCCGTCCCAGATCCACTCTGAGCCACCAGTTCTTCAAAGCATCGCTGGGATTGGGACTCCACCAAGTGGTGGAATCACCATCTATAACCTTCCAGGCCTCAGCACTGTTAGAGCCAGCCTCAGCCCCACCCCTCACTGTCTGCCCCGAGAGATCCGTGTAACTGAAAGAAGGGGCATCCAGCGCCGCATTTATGGACTGACGCACCCGAACCAGTTTCATCCCTCCCTGGGGGGTAATATCCACCAGCGCCTCTGGATGCTTATGGGTGCGAGGAGAAATCCAGTTATCCCAGTCTCTTATTATCCGAGTCTGCAGCCGAGCATTGCTGACCACAGGGACTGAGAGAACGCTAACAACAGAGCAAAACACTAAGCAACAAAACAGTTTTGAGCGCTTCATCTTAAATTGCCTCACTAATAAAAATAATTGTCTCTTGAACCCAGATTCGCAAACAGCTCTTTTATAGCGGAGCTCTTTAGACCCTCATTCTATATATAGAGACCTGAAGGTCTCCGCTACTGTTGGCAATCAATACCAAGCCTTCCTTATACGGGGGACAAGCCCCCTACACTACGGGGTGGACACAATGTGCAAAACCAAACCTCCCGCTTCCCACTTCTTCAATAGACAACCCCTATGGTTCCAGTATCCCGACAAACTCCCTTATCACTCTCGACATAGATTTGATACACATATAAGCCTGGAGGGACTAGTTTATTGTCTTTTGCTCTACCAGCCCAACCCCAGGTGTAACTGCCCCGGCCCTGAGGGCCTTTCCAGACCTGAGTCACCAAATGTCCAGCGAGGTCGTATATTCCAATCTCTACCTCAGCGTCTTGGATTAAGCGAGATAAGGTGTAAGAAAAAGTCAAGTGATCGTTTTTGCCGTCATTGTTAGGGGTTATCACCCGAGGGGAGACCTCCACTAGAGTTAAAATCTCCTGGCTCAGCACCCGTTCGGTCATCAAAAGCTGAAGAGAATTTGTGTCAATCTGTTCCGAGGCATCACCTTCCTCGATGGATTGAGCAAAGGAGGCTGTGCCGCTCTTCCAGACTCTACCAGTCAATCGGGTGCCGTAGACAAAGGCCGCTGTTTTAAAGTTCAACCGCAGCCGATCATGGCTGCCACCCGGCACTATCTTCTGCGAGGGGAAGTAAAGAACCATCAGCCCAGGAAGGCTTGTATCCACAAATATAGAATCCCCTGGCGACAGCAAATCTCGGTAGGCAACCACCGAATCTCCCCCTGAGCTCCAAGGGGCAACCTTACCCCAGATATCCCCGGTTCGAGCTACAGTAGTTAATGAATCACCCGTACCCACTTGAAGTGAATCGAATACCGCCTGAGAGGGCACATTGATGGCTAACGAATCGAACCCGCTCTGACTGGGCCTTCCTATGGCTTTCACCTCATAGATGAAAGGCGTAATTTGCCCGGGGATAACCTCTGCTATCTTCTGAGGCTCTCCGGAAACTGCCACCTCTCCCACCACCCTATCGGCCAAGATGGGATAAGAGTAGTTGAAGACCAAAGAATCGAGACGTACCATATATTCAGGGGATTCAGTCTTGAAGATGACCCGGAACTGAAAATACCGTTTGGCGCCTGGGGAGTCAATCTGATCTCCCGATTGTCTGTAGGGAACAGACCAGGGGCTCCAGTGTTCTCGATCAAGTACCACTGGGCCTTTGTCCCCGGGAAGTGGAGTTTTTGACGGCCAAGGAAGAAACTTATACTCTTTCTCACTCACCTCTTCCAGCTCTCCGAACTCATTTATCTTTTGATAAAGCATAGGGGTAGGATCTGTACCTGTACGGGTTTGTATAATCAGGGAAACTGGTGCATCGTCTCCAGCGGGATAAAATCTTCGTCTCCACACTGGTCCCTGCTCCGTCTGTTCCTCTACGGCCTCTGATCGCCACACCGAACTGCCCCACTTTATGGTTCCAAAATTCACTGTCTTATTCAAGTCTATAACCTTCGACTCGTATCGGGACTCTTGAGCGAAACCATCTCCATACAGCTCGATCTCTGCCAGCTCAAAGAACGAAAAGGCAGTCTGCTTCCATCGCCAGAAGCGCACCCACTCCTGGGGGAATTTGTCCTTCACTATCCAACTGTTGTTTCCGCTGCCAAATGTCACTCGATGAAAGATGGGCTTGCCTGTTCCCAGCTCGATGTTCTCTGGTTGGCCATCGCAGACCTCAAGCTTCCAGTCCCGAGGAGGACGATCTTCAGAATAGGCACGTCCTCCCCCCAAGACAAACCAGGTATGGGGTCGAGTGTAAAAACAGATACTGTCCACAGGAACTGGGGTGCCGAAATCAAAGAAAACCCCGGCCCGCTCTGGACTAGAATTCTGCGCGTACCAACTACGAGATGTCGTACTGTCCTCATCGACAAGCCTCCAGTCATCTCCACCCTTATAACTAGGAAAGCCCTCCCGCCAATCGGATTCGGTCTTTCTGATCTGCCATGTTCGGTCATCCCGCTCCACCCTATACCACTTATTCCGGCCAAGTGGCCGCAGTATTTTAATACAGATGTTCTCGTCAGGGTTGAAATAGAGGGGTTGTATCCCCCCCAGACTGTCCTCTGCAGCAAAATAGATCCCCCAGGGTTGCCAGGCGTGTCCACTGCCCCCGATGACCCACCTGTCCATCTTGGTAAATCCTTGGGAGGGGAGAATAAAGATAGATACCACTATCCCTAAGAATAAGAGTTTCAAGCTATTTCTCAACATCGATTAGCACCACCTTTTGGGCAAATTCCAAACAACAAACAAATCCTAATATCCAAATTCCAAACTTATTCACTCTTATTAACAATTGAGCTAAGGATTTTGGTTAACTCAACTCCTTCTTTGATAAGCTCATGCTGTTCCTCATTTCAATACTCCTGGGTAATTTCTTAACCAACTCCTTGCATCGCTCTGCGAATCGAAATGTTCTTCTAAATCATATTGCTTTTGGAATCTTGGAGGTCAGGACATTTTTCAATAGACCACTGTAACCAAGCCGCTTTTTTCCGGTGTCTCCGCATCTTCTTCCACTTCAATCCGATATATATATACTCCGGGAGGTACTAACTTGCCGTCATTATCTTTTCCATCCCAGGGGGGACTGGAATACACACCACTTCTCTGCCATCCGCTCCACAAGTCACGCACTAAAGAGCCAGCTAAGTTGTATATTCCTATCTTTACCTCTCGTGTGTCTACAAGCTTCAAAATGGTATAGTAGAGCCTCCCCTCGTCGTTTACTCCATCTTTATTAGGGGTGATGGGATTGGGTAAAAAGTGGACGGGACCAAAGGGCTCCTTAGCTGATTCAGCGTCCACCAGGACCAACAGCTTGTCTGTATTCACCTCAGGATTAGCATTTCCGTCAATTATAGGCTGAGGCAGGTCAACATCATTGAACACCCAGCCGGAAAGCTTTGCCCCAGCTCGCACCAGAGATGTGCTGAAGACCAACCGCAGGGGGGTGTTGTCAACAACGGGGTAGGATTTAAAACGGACCTGGAGGGAATTGGGAGATGGGTAGGATATCTCCAGACTATCTGGGGGGATAGAATGGCCACCGATGGCAAGATCAACAAATGAGGGGGGAGTAGGAGCTACAAGCTGTATCCCATCGAAGCCGCGGCCGGTGGGCTGTTCGGCTCGAACATCGTAGGTGAAGTGAACTGGCCTGCCGGCAGGCACCCGGGCAATTTTGTCCCCAGGCAGCGGATTATCCAAAGCAGCCACCTCTCCTACAATTGCATCGGCCAGGATAGGATGATAATACTCCACTGCCAGTGAATCCACCCTCAGCATATCCCAGACAGAGGTGCTTTTGAAGATAAGTCTAACCTGAAAGTATCGCCTGGGTACTCCATACTCCAACTGCTGCCCCGAACTATCGTAGACAGAAGACCAATTGCTCCAGTGCTTATTGTCTAATTTCACCCCTGCCACTTTATCAGGAGATTTCTTCAATAGCTTTTCATATTGCTCCTTGGACACCTCCACCCAGATCCTTGCCTTGGTATCGGGGTCTATGGCATACTTGTAATAAATCAGCGGGGTGGGGTCGCTGCCGCACCGGGTCTGTACCTCCACCCAGGCCTGAGCATCAGGAAGCAGGCTCAACTGCCCATCCGGATTCATATGCCACTTGCTGGCCCACCACCTCACCGCTCTAAAGTTACAGGGCCTCTGCAAATCCACAGGATCGGAAGTATAAACCGCCTCCGACTGAAACCCCAGACCGTAGAACTCTACCTCAGCTATTTCAAACCTATGATTTTTAGTGCAGCGGAGTTTGATCAGACGAACCGGCTGCAGGGGGAAAGTGGCATCCACCACACTCTGGGTATTAACAGAGCGGCGGTAAACGGCACGGTATACAGGGGAGAGATAGGTGCGCCCCGCAGCTATCTTAACGGTGAAATTTTTGATGTCTCCGTCATTAACTTCTATTCTGAACCCCCGCATATAGTCCAACTTATAAGGGGAACCACCTGTATCTTCACCCTGCTGGCGCGGATAAAAAACAATCCGATTGAGGTAATAGGGCCTTCCCAGGTCAAAGTAAAAGGTCTTCCCGATCGTGCTCTTCTTAGGGTTTTTGAACCACTCACCGGTAGAGGTAGTCGGGTCTCCATCGACCAAGACCAGGGCTGTATCAGGGGCCATCTGGAATATTGGGTCCAAGACCCAGATATGGGCCACACCTCGAGGTTCAAAGCCCTTAGGTTTAGCCGCCACCCATGGCAATATGCGGGTGATGTTCTTCTCCGGAGTAAGCTGCAACGGTTGGACCGAACCAGGCACTGCTACAAGGTCTAAACCCTCCGGAGTGCCGTATTGACTCCAACTGTGGCCACCTGCACCGAATTTCCAAACCCAGGGAGCGGCAACCACATCCCTGACCGCTGTGCCGATTAGCAGAAAAACTAATGAGAAAAACAGAACAGTATATCTTCTTGTCAATAGCTACCTGCCCTTCCTTTGAGCAAGATGTCCCTTAACTGTTAGGTCAAAGCAATGAACTCTACGCCTTTTATCATAACCCAATGAATCTTATTAAATATCTATCTCACCGGGTGAACGGGTAACTCCGAAATGTCCTTAATTTTTGAAGTTCGGTAAGGCACAAGAGGCCTAGGATAGTCAAACCAACCTTCAAGGAAATATATTCTACTTTAGGATTCCCTTCCTTTTTTGGCAACTTCCCCAATAGAGAGGAAGGGGCAAAAAAGCATTTGCCCCTTCCTGTTTTGCTGAGCCCATCCGTCTTCAGCAATCATATCCTATTCGAACAATGCTTTGACTGATCCCCAGGTGGCGGGGGATACTGCCTCCTTGGGGCCCAAAACAGCGTTGCTGAAGGCAGAGGCATCAGTCCAGCTATTCCCGTTGTCGGTGGTTGAGTACTGGCAGTCACGGGTGATCAGGCCGGTCTCTTCCTTCACGGTCTCATCGGCGTCATCCCACTGCAGGGTAAACCCAATAACATCGCCCTCAGCCAGATCGTGCACCACATCGTCGGCCGGGCTTGCTATGTCGTCGCCCAGACCGTCGTAGATGAGCATCTTGAACTCATAGGTATAAGAGACATCAAGGTCTCCGCTCTCCGGCTGGTCGCCAATAGCGCCCTCATTAGGAGCACCCATCAGATAGGCGAGATCATCGTGGGCTCCGGCACCATAGCAATAGAGCCCAAAGACAGGGTTCACATAGATCTGCTGGGCATTGGAATAATCTGGATTATCACCGTACTGGAATTTTCCGCCGCTGTTATCACCGTCCACCAGGATCTCGAAGTTATCATCCTCGTGGCCGCCGGACCAATTATCCTGATCGGCGTTGTAGATGTCGTCAGTGACTGCCGAGGCACCGTAGATCATATTCTCGTCATCCGACCAGGCGATGTTGAAGACGAAATCTATGTCTTCATCGGTCTCCTCGTCTCCGGAGATACACCAGGTGTCGGCTTTGCTATACTGATAGTCTGCCGCCCAGGCCCAGTCGGACAGATCCCCGTCAATGGTAATGGTTGTCCCTGCAGGGATATGCGGGCAGTCTATAGTCAACCCTACTCCCGAATAGCCAAAAGCCACGCCACTGGTTCCAAGCACCAGCACCGTTGCCAATAAAAACGAAAGTTTTTTCACTTTTCTACTCCTTTCCCTGTTTCAAAGTTGCCATTTTTCTACACTGCTAAACTACCTTAAAGCTCTGGAAGCGCCATCACCTCCTTTCTCCCCAGGATCAAACTAGAAAAATAGGGACACCTTTTCCCGCTGTTAGTGATCCTCTACAACAGAACAGCACAAAAAGATATCCCTGGTTACTCTGCATCACCTCCTCTGTAGAATATTGACAAATTATCTTAATATAATTTAACTCTCCCCTGGGGTCTTGTCAAGCATTTTTTATCTATTTTTTACCAAAGAGAGAAAAAAAATTTTAAAAACAGATTCGAACTCTTATCTTAGAATCAGTTTCACAAGACCTTACAGCCTACCAAACTTACCTTTTCCTCAACCAGCTTAATGGATCAATATATTCCAAATGGACACCCTAAATGCCATCTATCACTCTTCGCTTCGCTCAGGGTGACAACAATAGATAGTCCATTGCGAGTTACTGAAACTCCTATCCCTGCTGTCTGTCGATCAGAGAGGCGGATAGATACTGCCTGTGAAACGCCCTGGCACTAAGCGATAGGTGGGCAATCCGGTGAAATATGCCTGCGCTTTCCACTGGGTCATATAAACCTCTACAGTCACATCCCCATCTATGTGAGGGATCTTCACCAGGAGCTTGTTCACCCCGCAGGCAATAACATACTTGATGTAAAACTCCACCTCGCTTCCTCCTGGGAAGAGTTCTCCATCATACAACGGGACAGGCTCCACCTCTGGTTTAATCTCTCTGGTCTCCTCGTCTAAGTGAAACTCGACCTCATCGATAATCTTCTCGCTCTCATCCAGTGTCTCCACCCACAGCTTGGTTACTCCATCCTGTCCCCAGGAGAAACGAGTGTTGTTCAAGATATACACCCTTCCATCCTTATAATTGACTCCTGTGCCTCCCTTGCAGCCAGCAAGCAGCGCCAGGCCAACAAACATTCCGCCGACGGCTATGATTCTTAAGACCTTAGACATAGAACATCACCTCTTTTAACCAAACCAGAAGTATAACTGCTTTTATTGGAAACTCAAACACCTGTCCCTCAAAATCATTGCCTTATTTTAATAATCTAACCCCGAGAACCATAAATGTCAAGTCTTTTTCTGAGAGAAATTTTGAAATTGCCATCGCAGCTCGCTTTGTTAAATCGATATTTTGACAGGGCAACTCCATAGGGATAGGTCACTGGAGCAATTTTTAGCGTAGCAGACCCTAATGGACATTTTCAACTGGCCTTTTTGCCTGTTGAGCTCAGATCCATATCTGGGACAAACTGGAGATCATGCTCGTAAGTCTCTATTTTATCTGAGTATTTCACTCGCAATTCGACCAGCAGCTTCTGGAAAAGTTCGTTAATCCTCTCGCTTTGCTCTCGTTTGAGTCTTCTTGTCACATCCTTTTTTACTCGAGGTACATCTAAAGACTCCACACGGGCAGGCTGCTTGTCCAGTACTCGGAAAATCGTGTATCCAGTGTAATGCTTTCGGTTTTTCTGAAAGGATGTTTTAAGGGGACCATTAAGCGGACCAATGGGGGCCTCATATGCCGCATCAACTACAGCTCCCAATTGCCTTTTTGTCAACTTGTCAACAAAGAAACTAAATTGGCGGTAGTTCTCCCACTCTCCGGCGAAAGGAGGAAACTTCGCAGCCACTTGAGACATCGGGGCACCAGCCTTAATCAGGTCAAATGCCTTCTTAGCCTCTTGCAGGGTTCCAAACAGCATTGCCTCGATGGTGACCTTAGGAGGAATGTAGTACAGGGAGTCACGGTGGCTCTCCCAGTATTGTCTGAGGACCTCTGGGGTAATCACCTTAGATTCGGTCGCTTGCTTCTCCAGCTCCGTTACCATCTGCTTCTCTTTTTCCCTCTTCAGATAGGCCGCCAGTTGCTGGGAACGATCAAGCCTCTGACGCCGGTAGGCCTCGGGCAACACCACTGAGGCCATGGCAAACCGCTTCACCGACCTGGCCACCCTACTGCTATCAGAGAAATCCGGATAGTGCCTGGCACCTCGTTTTTGTAACCACACTATGTAATCAGCAACAGTGCTGCGCCCACCACGGTATTTAAGAAGAACCTGGGCCTGCTGTTGGGCAGAGAGCTCAGGCAACTCCCTTGGCACCTCACCGCCCTTCTGTAGTAGAAGTCTCATTCCCTGGGGGTCTATCTGTAAATGTATTTTGTTCTCAATCTTATTTATGTATCTCTGGTATTTCTCTGCTTCTTTATATCTCCTGAGCCGATTGGCCACCAGTGGTTTCTGTTTCTCAAAGCCGATGGGGCGTCTGTCCATCACTTTAATTACATGATAATAGCCACTTCTACTTTTAAAGGGTTCTGAGATCTCCCCTGTCTTCATAGAGAAGACTTTTTCAGCGAAAGGTCCTATGACTTCGCCCTCCCGCCACCATCCAAGGTCTCCGCCTTTAGGAGCGGAGTGTTTGTCTAAGGATCTGTCTCGGGCCAGTTGGGCGAAGTCAGCGCCATGTTTCAGGGCCTTTATAATCTCTTCGGCCTCTGGGCGGGTCTCAACCATAATGTGGCTGGCCCTGACCTCCTGCCGTTGGTCCAGCCCTCGCTCTTTGTAGAAGCGGCGCATTTGGGCTTCAGTGATCCGAATCCCCCGGGCAAGTTTCTCTTTGAGTTGTCGATACATCCATCTTTGCCTCTTCTTCTCTACAGACTTGATCACCGTGCTGGCAGTGTCTAACCCGCGGCTGTAAGCTTCCATAACTAAGAGCTCTTTGTCAATGATCGTCCACAAAAGATCCTTTTTTGTTCCCCGAAATGAAGATAACTTCGCCTGTGCCTGTTCCAAGTCTCCAACTGTAATCTTTTTGTCACCCACCTTAGCCAGAATGATCTCTCTGCTGGTCCCACACCCTGCTAACGACAGCGAAATTAAGACCATTAATAACTTTTTCATCTCTGCTCTCCCTGTGTGCTGAAATTATTTGCCTTTCTGTCTCAATTGCTCGGCTATCTCCAACTCTCTTTTCCCCTGCAGTCTTTTACCCTGTTTCAGATATATCTGACCTAGATAGCGGTGGGCAATCTCTCGGTCAGGTTCAAGTCTAATAACTTCCTTGAACTGGGATGCTGCACTGTCCAAGCGGCCCAAGGCAAGATAGCTACCCCCCAGGTTAAAGTGAGCGGAGACATACTCAGGGTCCAGAGAGATAGCCTTTTTGTAGTTCTCAATAGCCTCGGCATGTCTGTTCTCTCTGCTGTAGGCCACTCCCAGGTTATAGTAAGCGGAGGTACATTTAGGGTCAAAGGCAAGCAGCCTTCGGTACCACTGTCTGGCCTGAGGTAACTCTCCCAGTTTCAGATAGGCATTGCCAGCGTGGATATAAGCAATCTCTAAAGTGGAGTCGACCTGGACTGCCTTTGCATACTCCTGTGCCGCTTGTTTATGCTTACCCCAGTCGGAATACAGAAGCCCCAGCTTGTAGTGGTTCAAAGCCAACTGGGCCTGGTTCATAGAACTGCTCCGGATGTAAAGCGGTCTCCTAAGTCTGGCCTCCTCTGTTTGAAACTCTGAGAGTTTTTTGAACCTGTCCAGCTGTTCTTTCCCCTCCTGTTTCTTTCCTAATCGCAGCAGCAGAATACCGAGATTGTAACAGGCATCTGCATGTTCGGGATTCAGCCGCAGGACGGTTTTAAACTGCTCTATGGCCTCGTTGTATTGCTTTAGCGATGAATAGGCAAGACCTAAATTGTAGAGGGCATCTGTGTCATTGGGGTCAAGGGCTGTGGCTCTCCTAAGACAACTGACAGCTCTATTCGGCTGCCCGTGTTTTAAGTAAATCATTCCTTCAACAAAATGGGCATGCGCTAAATTGGAATCGGAGGCAATGGCTTTCTTACAGGCCTCCACTGCAAGCTCAAAGTCACCTTGTGCCAGATACATTAGGGCTAAATTACTGTAAGCAGCCGCATAATTGGGTCTCAACTGAATTGCTCTGTTAAACTCTGCGATCGTCCCTTTCATATACCCCTGTTTGGAGTAGACAACTCCTAAGCCATAGTGGGCCTCAGGGACAAGAGAATCCAGCTTTACCGCTTTGTGATATTGTTCGGCAGCGCTGAGGCAGTCGCCCAGTTTTAGATAGACATCCCCAAGCCCGATGTATGCCTCCACACAACTGGAGTCTATTTGAATCGCTTCTTTGTATTGCTCGGCTGCTTCTTTAAATCTACCAAAACTTAAGAAGGCAGCCCCTTTTTGGCAATACAACCGAACCTGGTTGGCTAATCGCTCCTCCTCTGCTGTCTTTCTGTGGCATCCGAAAATCAGCATTGCAGAGATTGCCGCCAACGCTAATACCACACCAGTAACAGTCGCCCACTTTCTCAGCACTGTCTCTCCTGTCATTCAGATTTATTTAGACTTATAAACTTCGCGCCCCACTACCAAAAGGCTTTTTATAATATATTACAAGAAATCCCAAAAATGTCAAGGTTTTTTACCCTAGCGTCTGAGAATCTCGTTATCCATCCTTCACAAACTTTCTCTCCAACGCCTCTACCATTCGCTCCAGATCGGCTTGGGTATGGAATAATATCTCTATCTTGCCCTTCTTGCCTTTTTTCTCTATTCTCACCTCTGCTCCCAGCAGTTCCTGAAGCCTCTTTCTCAAAGTAGCCACCAATGGGCTTTGTTGAGCAAGAACCTCCTTTTTCTCCGAAGAGGAGACAAGGGCGTCCTGTATTGCCTTTTCCACTCTTCTCACTGACCACCCGTATTTGATAATCCTCTGACAGAGCTTATGCTGTATCTGGGAATCTTCTAAGGAAAGCAACGCACGGGCATGCCCGGCGGATATCCTCCCCTCAGAGATGTATTTCTGAACCTCAACTGGCAACCGTAGCAAGCGCATAAGATTGGAAATAGTGGATCTGTTCTTACCAACCCGCTCGGAAAGCTCCTCCTGTGTCATCTGAAAGCGCCGAATAAGGGTCTGATAAGCTTTTGCTTCTTCAATAGGATTGAGGTCTTCTCGTTGGATGTTCTCTATTAGAGCCAACTCCATCATCTCTTCTGGAGAGGAGACCTCCACCACCAGGGCAGGAATGGTTTGCCCCCCTGCCTGTTTGACTGCCAACAGCCTTCTCTCCCCCGCGATAAGCTGATAGCCCTCTTCGGTATGTCTTACGATAATCGGTTGGATGACGCCTTTCTCAACGATGGAGCGTTTAAGTTCCTCTATACTCTCTTGGTCAAATCCCATCCTGGGCTGATAGGGATTAGAGGAGATCTCGGAGACAGGCAGTTCGATCACCTGCCGGCCGCTTGGTTCTGCCCTCTCAGAGATGTCGGGGATGAGGGCCTTTAGCCCCTTGCCTAATGCTTTTCTACCCACGGTTGATCACCTCTTGTGCCAGTTTCATATAGTTCTGCGCCCCGGTGGAGGTGATGTCATAGAGAATTATAGGCTTGCCAAAGCTGGGGGCTTCGCTCAGTCGAACATTTCGGTGGATTACAGTCTGGTAGAGCTTTTTACCAAAGTAGGACCTGACCTCTTCGGCCACCTGCTTGGAGAGGTTAAGCCGAGTGTCATACATAGTGAGCAGTACCCCTTCAATGCGCAGATGCGGATTAAGACTTCTCTGAACCAGACGAATGGTGTTGAGCAATCGCCCCAAGCCTTCTAAGGCATAATATTCGCACTGAATAGGGATAAGGATTGAATCTGCCGCAGTAAGGGCGTTTATGGTGAGAAGCCCCAGCGAGGGGGGACAATCGACAAGGATGTACTGATAACTCTTCTTCATCCCTTGAATTGCCTCTTTAAATCGCCTCTCCCGGCCGTCCAAATTGACCAGCTCCACCTCTGCCCCTGCCAGGCGAGAGTGGGAAGCCACCAGATCCAGGAATTCAAGTTTGGTCCTCCGCAAGGCAGACCCAAAAGGAACTTCTCCTATCAGAACCTCATAGATGCTTTTCTCTACCTCGTCGGGTTCGATGCCATAGCCGCTGGTGGCGTTGGCCTGAGGGTCGATGTCCACCAGCAGTGTCTCATGCTCAGCAGCAGCCAGGCAGGCCGATAGATTCACCGCTGTGGTCGTCTTCCCTACCCCACCCTTCTGGTTGGCTATGGCGATTATCTTTCCCATTGTCCATGCTGAGTTTGGATTTTAACCGCAAAGATCCCTAAAGAAGACACGAAGCCCGTCAAGAGAATCCAATTTGTGCACTCCAACAGCCACACCAGCAGGATTTACCTACGATACTCTGCGTTTTTTGCGTCTCCTCTGCGGTCTTTGCGGTTAGAGAGAAAAACCTATGAAATTTGCCCAGGTTAGATTCCTACTCACAGGGCACAGACTCACTCTTCCCACTTTCGGCCGATTTTTCGGCGGTTTCCATAACGGCGATCACCCGCCGGGCCGACTCCGGAGTCACCTCCAAGGGTTCTCCCTCAAGCAAATGTCTGGCTATATTCTGATAATAAAGCTCCCAATTGCCTTCCTTATATTTCACCTTCATTTCCACAGGCATTCCGTCTATTTCAGTATTCACGGTGAAGCTATCTCCACCCTGGTCAAGGATAGCTCCTTTGGTTCCCAGGATACGCCAGCGGGCCCTGGAGACGCGGGCAATGTAAGAAAGCTGCACATCTGCTACCGCTCCGTTCTCGAATCGAATAACCGCCTCCACATGGTCTTCGTTGGTGACATCATGCCAGACTAATTTATGGAAAAAACCAGTGACGTTGGCTATCTTCGCTGGAATCAGGTTCAAAACCCAGTCAACGACGTGCGCCCCCCAATCATAGAAAGCACCCCCGGAGATCTTCTTGTCTGACCGCCACCAGTAGCCTGGGTGTCTGTAGCTGCCGCCACCGACCTCTATGTGGAACACCTCTCCGATGAGTCCTTTGTCCACTACCTCCTTTATGGCCAAAAAATCGCCATCATGACGGCGATTCTGAAAGACGCTCAACATCCGGCCCACTTGTTTTGCTGTCTCGATCATCGTTGTGGCCTCCTCTACAGTGAGGCACATCGGCTTTTCCACCACCACATGTTTGCCCGCTTTCAGACACTGAATGCTCAAGTCTCGATGGGTATTGTGAGGGGTAACCACCACTGCTAGATCGATATCCCCTTTTTCCAGCATCTGGGAGACCTGGTTGTAGGTCTGAATGCCCGGGAAATCGGCCTTGGCAGCCTGAGTACGTTTTGGATCCAGGTCACAGACTGCGGCCAGTTTCAACCCCTCTGTCCGGCTGATATAGTCACAATGGACTCGCCCCATATTAAAAGCCGGCCCATAACCGATAACACCACAGCGCACCACTTTCTCTCCCACTTTATTATTTCTCCTTTCTATAGTCTTTTCAACCTGCTCTTCCTCTGATTTAGTGCTGTATTAATACGAGGGGTAAAATCTCAATTTTAATACCAAAATCCCCAAATAATATCCAATTATCAAATTCCAAAACAAAAACTCTCCTGCTGGGTAACATACGCCATGTTTGAATCTTTGGTTGTTCGAATATTCAAATTTATACTTTTCCTGGGGACAAGCTCCAAGGCTACTTTTCAATCACTAATCTCCCCCATAGGCTTTAAACAGTGCCCGGTAATAACGCATCAGGCGCTCTGGTTCTGAGCTTTCCGGGATCTCTGCCAAACAGAATCCTTGATATCCTGAGCCCTTAAGTAAGCTGAACAGTTCCTGCCAGGGGTATTCCTCCCAGTACAGCTCGTTGATGTGGACCAGTCGGATTTTATCCTTCACCAAGTTGAAATTCTTCTCTACTGAACCATTTTCGTCTACATCTGTCTGGTTGGAATTCCAGCAAACGAAGACATTATCGTGATCAGCAATTTCCATAATCTGGTGAATATAAGGCAGCTTGCATGTCTCTGGGCCGTGTACCTCCAAACGGATCTCCACTCCATAATCTTTGGCGAACTCCTCACATTCCCGCAAGGCAAGGCCAATCTGTTCTAAGGTTTTCTCCCGAGGCACATTGGCCTCAGGGGGTGGAAATCCGTTGGGCCGAACCTTCACTCCAGGGGCACCTATGTCATGAGCCAGCTTCACATACTCTTTTGTCCTATCGATATTTTGGCGCACCACTTCCGACTGGGGCGAATGGTATTCAAAGGCGCTGCCCAGGCCAACCAGTTGGATGGGAGAGTTCTCAAACTGTGCCTTCACCTTGCCACGCTGCTCGGGGCTAAGAGTCGCTTCCACTCCGTGGGCGTGGGTGGTCCTGAGCTCTACCCCTTCGAAGCCAGTGGCGGTGCATTTCTCGATAATGGTGGGAATATCCCAGTGCCTCGCCAGATTATAGGTCACCAGCCCTAAGTGCATTATGCTCCTCCCATTCTGCTGTAATTGGTATTCACGATTAAAATCGTGGCTTGTTAAGGTCTTAGCACATTTGTACCAAAATCATAGATAAGTTTTTCCGAATACAGGTTCACCAGTTACAGGCCCAGCAGTCGTTCCCACACCTGTTGCAGTCGTTCCTGTTCTCTCCGAACCCGCTCTCTTTCAGATTCGATTTTTGCCTTTGTCTTTTCCAGTCCTAAATTCCCCGGGGCACCGAGGTGTCTTTTGGAGAGGATATTCTGGCGGGGATCTTCGGCCTTCAGTTGGTCAAGCTCTAAAGCCACCTTACGGTAGGCATCGCGAAAAGGCAAACCCTCTTCTGCCACCAGTCTAAGTGCCCGGTCGGCAGCAAAAAGTTCAGGAGTGAAGGACTTTGAGAGTGCATCGCGGTTGACTCCGAGGTTCTGAAAGATTCTGTCCACCACCTCAACCGAGGCCTCGGTGGTTTCTAAGGCTTCCATCAGCGGTCCCTTAGTCTCCTGGAAATCCCGATTATAGCCAGAGGGCAGACTGCGGATGGTGGTTATCAGCTGAAACAACCGGGAGAGTACCCGAGCAGAGCGGGCCCGCACCAGCTCCAGAGGGCCCGGGTTCTGCTTCTGTGGCATAATGCTGGAGCCAGGACAGTACTCCTTGGGCAAGGTGAAATAACCAAATTCGGGAATACTGAACAGGATGAGGTCACCAGAGAGTTTAGCCAAGTCTTCGGTCACCTGAGAGAGAGCGAAGACCACGATGGCCTCCATTTTACCCCGGCTGTTGTTGGCGTAAAGCACATTGTTTTGCACTCTGTCGAAACCCAACAGATCACTGACCAGTTGGCGGTCGACGGGAAGCCCTACCCCATAGCTGGCCGCCGAACCAAGGGGACATTGGTTGTTCAAAAAATAAGCGGTCTTGAGCAGCTCCAGGTCATCTAACAAGGACTCAGCGAAGGCAGCAGCCCATAGCCCCACTGAAGAGGGCATAGCCCGCTGGGTGTGAGTACGGCCTGGCATAGGCACATCTTTATTTTGATCAGCAAAATTCAATAAAGTCTCCGCCAATGTCAGAACTTTCTCCTGGACTACTAAAAGTCTCTCCCGAGTATAGATGCGGATGTCTACCAGCACCTGGTCGTTACGGGAACGTCCGGTGTGAATCTTTTTGCCCAGCTCCCCCAGTCTCTTGGTGAGGGCATTCTCCACTGCAGTATGTACATCCTCATCCTGCAGTTTGATCTCAAACCCTTCTTTTTCATCTTGAGAGAGGATTTCAAGCAAGCATCTCTTGAGCTTGGCCAATTCCTCTGCAGTGAGAATATCAATGGTGGAAAGCATTTTGGCGTGGGCAATACTTCCCAGCACATCTGCCCTGATTAGCTTTCTGTCCAGCAGATAGTCATCTCCCACCGTAAACCGTTCCATCTGCTGATCTAACTGGTAGCCTTTCTCCCACAGCTTGGTCATAGGTATTTCACCCTTCCTTTTTGGGCCAGCACTCGATAGGGCAAGGCACGGATATGAGCGGCATCCCGGCACATCCGCTGATCAAACCCGCCCGCTTTAATAGAGCGGATTTCAGGGGCGAACAGTCCGGTCCGAGAGCTGCGTCCGAGTATCTCGATATTGCCCTTGTAAAGTTTAACCTTATATTTACCATTAACCGGCTTCTGGCTCTGGTTGATAAAGGCCTCCAGTTCGTAGCGTAGAGGATGAAAGGCCTCACCGTGGTACATCATATAGGCCCATTGCTGGTCGATGGCTTTTTTGAACATAATCTCTTCTTTAGTCAGGCAGAACTGCTCCAGGTCCCGGTGCAGGGCGAGGATGATTTTGGCGGCGGGGGCCTCATAGATCTCCCTGGATTTCAGGCTCATAATACCGTCCTCGAACATATCTATGCGGCCGATGCCGTTCTCTCCGCCGATCACATTCAACTGAAGGATAAGTTCTGCAAGCGGCAGTTGTTTGCCATTCAGGCTGACCGGGATACCTTCTGAGAACTCTATTTCAATGGTGGTAGGTTGGTCTTTGGCCTTCTCGGGCACTACCAGCCACATCCAGATCTCCTCGGGCAGTTCCTGGTTAAGGTCAACCGCTCCACTGGCGATGGACCGGCACCACATAGTCTTGTCATCGCCGCCTGGCAGGGTCTCTGTCACCGGTACACCCCAGGCCTTACACAGCAGTTCCTCCTCTCCCCGGGTTAGGTCGAAATCTCGTACTGGCACCAGCACTTCCAGCCCAGGGGCGAACAGGGTGAAGACATTGTGCATCCGGTACTGGTCGTTGCCCTTGCCGCTGCTTCCTTCAATCAAGGCATCGCAACCCAGTTCCACTGCCTTCTCGGCCACCTTGCGGGCGATGAGCTGCCGGGTCATCGAAGTGGAAACCGGGTAGCCCTCGTAGTCGGAATTGGCCTTTATAGCCATACTTACCCACTGGTTAGCAAACTCCTCTTTTACATCAATAAAAATGGGCTCAATCCCCAGAGCCCTGGCGTGGAGTTTGCTTTGTTCTAACTCTTCATCACCTTGTCCGATATCCACAGTGATGGGCACAATCTCTTTGGCCTTGTATTTCCTCCGCAAAAGTTCGATGCTCAGGCTGGAATCAAGACCTCCGGAAAAAGCAGCAGCCACTTTATTCACCGGAGGCGTCCGGACCGCCTCGATCTTTCTTTCAATCTCTGCCACAGTCATTTTATCCTCCTCTGGCGTTAAAGTCGGAGATTTCTGTTTATCACCCCATCATCCTGATTTTGACTATAATTTAACTCCCATTGTCTGCTTTGTCAATAAGAAAAGAGAGACAGAAAGGTGGCTGCCAGAGCTTTCTATCAAACGGAGCAAATCAAATTATTAGCTCCCTTGCTGCCGAGACAGGAGAATTTGTAGTCACCTCCTCGGCGGCCTTTGCGGTTGAATTCCAAACGCAGAACGATACTTTTGGTTCTTCTCAAAACTTACCAAGGTTCAGTTCTGACCTAAATAGGCTGTTTTTTTTTCTTGACAAAATAAAATTTTCTTCTTATCTTTTTAAAGATCGTGGCGGTGTAGCTCAGTTGGTTAGAGCAGAGGAATCATAATCCTCGTGTCGGGGGTTCGAGTCCCTCCACCGCTACCAGCATTTCCCTAATAATTTGGGGCACTTAAGGCCTGGTGGTCTTGGTGCTTTTTTTGTTGGCCCCGGGCGTTTGTGCCAGATTTGTGCCAATCTATTCTCTCAACAGCGGCTTTTAAGTGGTCTGGAGAAAGGTGGGCATATCGCATTGTGGTTTTAATGTCCTTATGGCCCATAAGCTTCTGGACGGTGGCTAAATCTACTCCGGACATTACCAGGTGGGATGCGAAGGTGTGTCTGAGGGTGTGGAGGGAGATATGGCCTATACCTGCTCTTTTGGCTGCCCCGTCCAGTCCATGTGTGATGTTATCAAACCTATTTCCGTCTTGGTTATAAAAGACATAGTTGCTATTGATGTGTCTGGGGTGTTTTTTTAGCACCTCATAGAGAAAGTCGTTCATCGGAATGACCCTGGACTCATAGTTCTTTGTGTGCCACCCGTCCTTGTTACGAACGGTGACTATCCTTTTCTTGAAGTCTATATCCGACCATTCCAAGTGAAACAACTCCGACCTTCTCATCCCGGTATTCAGGGCTGTGACCACGATAGGATAGATGTGCAGAGGGCATTGGTCTAGAAGGGCGGCGATCTCTTCTTTCTCGAGGTATCTTGGGGGTTTTGGCCGCTCCTTGAACAGTCTGATCTCGGAAGCAGGGTTTTCCTTCAGGTAGCCCCACTCCACTGCTTTTCGGAGACAGTTCTTAAGGGCACACAACTCCCGATTGACAGTGGCAACATTGGCCTGTTGTGCCCTTTGAGTTTTGTAGTTCTGGATCATCTTAGCGGTGATCTTTGCCAGATAATGCCCTTTGAAATACGGGATTAGGTGAACCTTAAAGCTTGTAGTGTCTCTTCTGTAGCTGCCTCTTGCCTTGTTTGCCTTCGAGTACTCCAGATATTCGGTGGCAAAATCCTCAAATAGGATCTTCTTCTCCTCGTAGATTCCCAGGTATTCTCCCCGGACAATTTTCCCCTCAATGTCTTTTAAGACATCCTCAGCCAGTTTCTTGGACCTACCAACCTTCATCCTTTTGCGACGGCCTCGGATGGAATAATCAATGTACCAAACGTTTCCTCGTCTGTAGACTCTTGCCATATCTATCCCGCACTTTCAAAGCTTTTAGGGCAACCTTTGCCCTTTGGTAGTGCTTTTGCTTTTTTCCATTTGCCTTAACATAAGTTTTAAGGGGGTATTTTTCTCAAAAGGTGTTGGATACCCCTGAGATCGGTTTTGACATTTTAACCCAGGAGTTCAGCACTTTGAAAACGACAAAATCCCTGTTTTGAGCATCTATTTTTTTAGACCTCAACCCCCACTTTTTCCATCGTCCGAATCTGCCTCATTCTCTCACGGAGCCGAGCCTTTTTCTCCTCGGACAATTCCTTTTTCCTGGGATGTTTCTTCATCCAGTCTTTTAGCTGCTTCTCTTCAGGTTTAATTGCTTAACACGATTGGCAAACTCCTTCTGTGTCAACGCCCGTGTCATTCTCCGTCTCATTGCTCTCTTTCCTCGTTCTCTGCCAGAATCTGTTCGATCCTACGCCAAATCTCCGGCGGCATGTGACAATAGCCATTGATGTAGGCGTTCAGCCGACCCGGAGTGATGCCCAACTCCCTGGCTAATCCTACCTGGGTCATTCCCACCTTCAGTAGCTCCATCTTCAGTGCCGTCTTTGGCTGCATAAGGCACCTCCTTGAGAGAATATTGTTGCGGTTTGGCGATAAAAAAATACCGCCTGAAGTGTCATGGAGACAATATAACACCTCAAACGGTATTTGTCAAGTAAAAATAATCAGTTATGTGCTACACTCGAAAATTTTCTCCAGTGTCGCACTACACTGGAAAGATTCTTCCAGTGTTACCACACTCTATGGGAAAACCTCTGCTATCTTCTTCTCAAAACGGTTCACGGCCCGCTCAATGGTCTTCGGGTAGACGTGCTTTAGGTATTGATCCTTTGTTATCTCCGGATCGTAATTCTTTCTATGATTCTCTAAATCAGTTCTAAAATCCTCGGGTTTCTCCTTTGCCCATATCTCCCCTATTTCCCGATATTTCTTCCCCTGTCTCCGCAGAATACACCAGCGGGCATTTCGGTCAAAGTTGAGGAACTGAGCTTCTTGCTCTTTGTGGGATTTTATTCCCATCAACCGCATAGTCGCTGTTACATCCTCTATGGTCACACCCGAACCCAAACCCAGCACATATTCATATTGTTCAACGTTTAGATACTTTTGTCCCTTAGCTTTCCACGCTTCTGTAATTATTACGTCCGTAGGCTCGACACTAAAATTCTTTCCTTCTCTCTTGCATTTTTCCTGAATATCGGTCTCTAAAGAGTATATTAGCGACCAAACCCAATCAGGAACCCCTTTTTCGCCGGAGAGAGCCCGAGATACCCAACCGTAAAGACTGGCGCCCGTAAGGTCGTTCACAGCCTTCATATACTCTGCATTTTTCCTTATGTAATAGCTTGGTGGTTTATCTCCTGGAGTTCCACGATATATGATAGCTGCTGTGAAATACTTGCAATGCAGTTTTGACTTCCACCCATGATTATCGCATTCCCAATTGGAATCTTCAGTTTCTCTGCGAAGCAGCTCCAAATACTTCTTATTGAGTATGTAAAGCCTTAACATAAACCCTGCTTTGCGATTCACTTTCCCTCCCCACAAACTCCCCCCTATTTGCGACTCGTCCATCAAGCTCTTCTTCATCTCCGCAATCTCCTCAAAAGGGAAACTTCCACGCCTTACGTACAAGCTTCCTGCCCACATACTTGTTCTTAGCCCTTCTGGCTATCCTCTTGGGATCGCCGCTCTTCACCTTGTAAATATTACTGGAATTGCCTTTTGATTTGGCCCCAGCTGGTTGGCTGGATTGAAGTAAGATCAAATACTATGAAACTAATACTATCATAGTCATAATCGTCCCAGATAAGCCGACCCAACACAAGAGACGAACGAAGTTTGAAAGCTACCTTACCCTGTGTGCGTTCACCAGGATAAAGACTATCCGTGGTATAGCCCCCTTCATCACCAAGGGCAATATTGGCCGTTAAATCTGGATCGTCTTCATAGACAAAGCCCTGATTGTCCATAGTACGAAAACACCAATAGAAAGGATTTATGTCTATTGTTGAATTGGTTGAGATGTTTTCTATCACACTATGGAAAACCAAGTAGGGCCCTTCATCAGCTATCCAGAGATCTTCTCCTATTGTCTGCACTGTATCAATGCTAACAATAGTTATCCGACAATAACCATTATCTTTTGTCTCTATTCCCTCCACCGGAGGAAGGTCTATGAGACCAGCACTGATAGTTGTGCACCACGCACACGCAAAGCAGACCGCAGCAACAAAGATTTTCCTCAGCATTGTTTACCTCCTTGTCTAAGAAAAAGTCTGGAACTCACGCCCTGGGTATGTTCAGGGGGATCAACCTTTCGATTGATCCATTCCAGGCTTTTGATATTAGCCATACCCTACCGTGAGCTTTTTGTGTCCCAATGAATGAATAATCTAAGTCACTTCAATCTTGTCTCCCTATTTCACTGCAGGCCGCTAAAAGAACGGAATTGTCTTTTGATCTCACCCCAGGTCGTTGGCTGAATCGAAGTAAGACTGAAAACCACAAAGACAATAGTATCACGATCGTATGATTCCCAGAGAAAACGCCCAACCACAAGAGACGATCGAAGTTTGAAAGCTACCTTACCCTGTGTGCGTTCACCAGGATAGAGTTCATCATTTAAATATTATTCCCACCTTAAATGGAATATAGCTTCTTTGAGGATCTTCTGCGATTGTAGTTGTATAGCCTATTTGAATGAAAAAACTTGATTTTTCGTTTAATTGAAGATCCAATCCCATTCCAAGAGAGATCACAAGGGCGGTATCAGAATCGCCCTCAATCGTTTCTGTGTATCCGAGGAAACCAGCCGTAATGGATTCAAGGGTAATTTTGAAGTATCCAGATTCCATTATAAAATAAGGTGCTACTATGCTTTCTTTTGTCTGTGAAATTAGTTTTAAGTTAGCTAATACACTTAATATCGTTGATGATGCACCGCTAACCCATATTCCACTACCCCTTAGTCCCAGGTCAGATAAGAAACTGTTCTTGTCAAAATTAAACCTACTATAGGTAAAATTACCACCGAGGAATGTATTAGGATTTACTGGATATTCAATCCCAGCTCCAAAATTAACGCCTGGATTCCAATAATCACTAAAACCATGTGGGGACAATGGAACTGAAATGCCAACATGCACAAAAAGGTTGGCTTTGGGTTGTTGCTGAGCTATTGAATTGGATGTTAATGTTAATATACCAACAACTAAGATAACCAAGATAACTATTCTGGAGTTTCTTCTCATTTTTATCCCCTGCCATGGTATTTCTTTAAGAAACTCCCCCTTAGATTCCACGTTATTTTTAATAGTGATATAACTTCCAATCGCCTACCTTCACGGAAACGGTTTTTTTACCTCCAGTATCAATATAATCACAGCCTGGCGATTCTTTTCTCACTCCTACATCACTTCCAATAGTCCGATGAAAATATTTACTACTGTCTTCACAAACTGCCACAAAAAAGACCTGATAAAAGTCGATTTTTATAGTGCCTGTATTTTAAATTGCATAATATATTTAAACATAGCCATATTTGTCAAGAGATTCGTAATAGTCCTGTTGCCACATCCTTATGATAAAAGAGGCTCCCAACTTGCCAGGTTCATTATAGTTATCAGAAGGCTCATTAGAACTGGAAGGATTTGTACAATGAACAAGTAGACAGACTATAGTTGCAATCAATAACCATCTTAGTCTAATAATTCTTGACATTTCTGATTTTCCCAATAAGATTTCAGAACTGTAGGCTTATACACTGTGCAAACCACCGTGGCTTGCACTCTATTGTAGCTGGGTTTAGATTGAGTCTACCTTTCACATCTGGAGTCCCTAACGATAGGCTTCTCTGCGATGTGCAATGGAAACTATCTCCACTTTCTTTTCCGATTCATCGATTGTGTAGAGAACTCGATAGCTACCTATTCTAATCCTATACCCTTCTCGTCCATGGAGTTTCTTTGCTCTGGGAGGTCGAGGATTATCCCTAAGAGAGAGCAATCGGTTTACTATTCTGTTGTAAACCTCCGTGGGTAAACGGTCCAATTCTTTTTCCGCTGACCGCTTTATATAAACCAGGTAAGGCATCAATTCTCTTTTTTCGCTCGTTCAGCAAGATAATCTTCTAATGGCCGCGAAGGCTCCTGCTTACGTTGCTCAAGGATAGCTATGTCTACCAAGTCTTCCATGAATTCTGTGTCTTTCAGCAATCTCTCAATAACAGACTGTCTTTCCTCTTTTTTTAGACCCTTAAAAGCCGTCCAGAATACCTCTGCTTTTGCTTCCTTCACCTTCATATTCAGTCTCCTCTTTATGCGATCCTATTAATGGAATTAGCGTTATTCGTTAATAGCAGAGCTTACTATCAACAGATCTTAACCTGGTACCTCTATTGTCACCGCCATCCATCCTACCGGTCACTTCCCCAATTCAGACTCTTTTGGCTTCCTAAAAAGCTTGACCTTTCAGGGTAAACAACCTATCTTGGATACCAGGGATATGGACAAAACTTATTTATATAAACATAACCAAATATACCTTATTTGTCAAGTAAAATCTTACCCCAAAGCTCATTAGTCAATAAATCTATGGGATTTTTGACAATATTCTCAAAAACACAGGGTAAAAAATATTAGTCCAAACCTCGAACCGATTTGCTCCCTTAGCAAGGCCATGTATCCCGCTGGCTGGGACTCCAAACAGGGATCGCTTTTTGCAAACAGGGGGTTCCGGTATTTGCTCCATGTACCCCGAGTGACCCAGCCTCAGATAACCCCTCCAGCCCGGTACAAGAACCTTGACCTCAAATATCCCTGGTGAGAAGAGAGCACTTGACTTTCAGACTGAAAAGCTTTATATTTAAGTGCGATTATCTTGTGCCAAATTTGTGCCAACTACCCATCAAAATCGGCCAAAATTACCCAAAACTAATATAACCAATCGGACTCTTTTAGTCAAGAGAAAAATTGGCACTTAATGGGTTTTCCCCTTGAGTGTGCGATGTTAGGGAATGTGGTCTAATAGGAATCATAATCCTCGTGTCGGGGGTTCGAGTCCCTCCACCGCTACCAAATCTCCGGATTATCTGCTAAAGGACAGATGATGTTGCCCTCGACCTTTCTAACCTATGTGGAAAGGTCTTTTTGTTTCCAGGGGGAAGATGGACTTTGTCGATGAGATTCTGCATTTCATTCTCCAGCAAAAGATGTTCGCTGCTGGAGACAGGGTGGTGGTAGCGGTCTCTGGCGGACCTGACTCTGTAGCCCTGCTCGATGTGCTGTTCCAGCTTAAAGAACGGTTGGGGATAGAACTTCATGTGGCCCACTTAAACCACCGGCTCCGTGGGGCGCAGTCAGAGGCAGATGCCGAATTTGTGCGCCAGTTAGCCTCGAGGTTGGGCATTGCTGTCACTGTAGAGCAGCGAGATGTGCCAGAATTTATCCGCAAACAGAGACTTTCCCTGGAAGAAGGAGCCAGAGAGATTAGATACCAGTTCTTACAGGAAGTTGCCCAGAGGATAGGTGCAACCAAGATTGCCACTGCTCACAATTTAGACGATCAGGCTGAAACCGTCCTTTTTCGCCTGCTCCGAGGGGCAGGCAGAAGGGGACTGTCAGGCATCCCCCCAGTACGGGACAGGCATTTCGTCAGACCACTTCTGGGAACATCCCGCAAACAGATAGAAGAATACTTAGCTCAACGAGGTCTATCCTTTCGATGTGACTCTTCAAATGCCGACCTCTCTTACACCCGCAATAAGATCAGACACCAACTTCTACCCCTTCTTAGAAAAAACTACAATCCAGATATCGTGACTACCCTGGCCCGAACCGCTGAGATACTCCGAGATGAGGACGACTTCTTAGAGGAGCAAACTGCCCAGAGTTTTTCTTTAATCGTTAAAGAGAAGACTAAGAGAAAAATAATACTTGATATTAACAGGTTTTTAGATTATCATATATGTTTGAGACGCAGGGTGCTCAGGAATATTCTCAAAGAACTTCTGGGCAGGGAAGATTATCCTGAATTCAGTCAAGTAGAGGAACTTATCCAACTGGCCGGTTCAGAGTCTGGGTGGATTCAAATTGCCCCAGAGCTCAGGGCGCAACGATCCGGCAATTTGTTGATTATAAAAAAGGGGAGGGTTCCGCCTTTTCAAAAAAAAGTGGGGATACCAGCAGAGGTGAAGATTCCGGAGTTGGGCGCCCAGATATCCACACAGGTGCTCACAGCAGAGCAGTTCGGAGAGAAACCTTGGTCCCGTAAGATAATCATCCAACGGGGCTGGCAGGTGGGATCTCAAACAGCCTTTTTCGACCTGGACTCCATCTGCGGTGGGCTTCAGCTCCGCAGCCGCCGTCCAGGAGATAGCTTCCAACCCCTGGGTCTTAACGGCCACAAAAAGGTGAAAGACCTGCTTACTGACCGCAAGGTGCCCAGAATCCTGCGAGATGAGATCCCAATTCTAACCGACCAGAATAAGATCGTGTGGGTAGTGGGGATAGAGGTTAACGCTCTCTGCAAGCTCACTCCCAGGACTCAACGAATTTTGAAAGTACAGTTTCAACCAGCCGAAACGAATTCTGCTACCGAGGTGATAAAAGATGGCAACCAGAAGTGACAACGGGGGGAAAAGAAGGCGAAAACCCACTCCTCCCAGACTTCCGGTGGAGAAGGCGGGGGGCAAAAAGCTTAAAACCCTGCTCATCTGGCTTTTTCTGCTCCTCATCTCCCTTACAGTTGCCCGCTATCTGGGCAACTTCTCTGCTAAGGAGACAGAGATCACTTACACCGAGTACCTCCAGTTTTTAAAGGATGAGAAGATTAAGGAAGCCACTATAATCGACACCGATTTCCATGGTGTGTTGGTCGATGGGAGCAGAATTGTGGTCAATCTTGGCTCTGTAGATACAGAGACTAAAAAGCAATGGGAGAAATACGGGGTCACATTCAAGTTCAAAAAGAGGGCAGGATGGACAGGTTTCTTAGTGGGCTGGCTGCCTTTTATTCTCTTTTTCGGTATCTGGCTTCTTCTGATTCGGCAGATGCAAGCCGGACCCAGGGGGGTGTTCTCCTTTGGAAAAAGCAGAGCTAAGGTGCTCACCCAGGATCGGCCGAAGGTCACTTTCAATGATGTGGCCGGGGTGGACGAGGCTAAGGAAGAGTTGCAAGAGGTAATTGAATTCCTTAAAGATCCTGGCAAGTTCCAGAAACTGGGGGGCAAAATCCCCAAGGGTGTTCTGCTGTTGGGGCCGCCGGGGACAGGCAAGACGCTTCTGGCTCGAGCAGTGGCCGGGGAGGCCAATGTCCCCTTCCTCAGCATAAGCGGCTCCGATTTTGTGGAGATGTTTGTGGGAGTGGGTGCCTCCAGGGTCAGAGACCTGTTTATCCAGGGCAAGAACAATGCCCCCTGTATCATATTTATCGACGAGATCGATGCCGTGGGCAGATACCGAGGGGCAGGCATCGGCGGTGGCCACGACGAGAGAGAACAGACCCTAAATCAGCTCTTAGTGGAGATGGACGGATTCGAGTCCAATGAAGGGGTGATCATACTGGCCGCCACTAACCGACCGGATGTGCTGGACCCAGCTCTGCTGCGTCCCGGTAGATTCGACCGCCAGATTGTCTTAGACCGCCCTGATCTCAGAGGCAGAGAAGAGATTCTTAAAGTCCATACCCGGAATATCCCCCTGGCTAAAGATGTGCGGCTGGATGTGCTGGCTAAAGGGACTCCCGGGCTGGCAGGGGCAGACCTGGCCAATATCGTCAACGAGGCTGCCCTGCTGGCTTCCCGCCGAAATCATAGGAAGGTGACTATGGCCGATTTAGAAGAGGCAAAGGACAAGGTGATGATGGGAGCAGAGAGAAAAAGCTTAGTTATATCTGAGGATGAGAAAAGACATCTGGCCTATCACGAGGCTGGACACGTCCTGATGTCAAAGCTCATCCCTGGCTCAGATACAGTCCACAAGGTGACCATCATCCCCAGAGGCAGGGCGCTGGGACTCACCTATTATCTGCCCTTAGACGAAAAACACACACACTCTAAAACCTACTGCCTAGGAGTGCTCACCCATCTTCTGGGAGGAAGGGCTGCTGAGAAATTGGTCTTCGACGAGCTTACCACCGGTGCGGGCAACGACATCGAACAGGCAACCCAACTGGCGCGAAAGATGGTCTGCGAATGGGGCATGAGCGATAAGCTGGGACCCATCACCTTCGGTAAGAAGGAAGAAGAAATATTCCTCGGCCGGGAGATCGCCAGACACAGAGACTACAGCGAACAGACGGCAGTGGCCATCGACCAGGAGGTGCGCAACTTTGTGGAGGGTGCAGAAAAGAAAGCTACAGAGCTGCTGCAGAAAAACATAGACAAACTCCACACCCTGGCTGAGGCATTATTAGAATATGAGGTCTTAGACGGCTCTCAAATCGATAAGCTACTGGCTGGAGAGAAATTGAGAAAACCAGCCCCAAAAAGGAAGCCTGCCAAAGCAAAGAGAACTTCATCCGCAAAAGAAGGTCGGACATAAATGGACAAGAAGAAAATTGAACTGGGAGTTAAGATAATCTTAGAAGGCATCGGGGAAGACCCCGATCGGGAGGGACTGAGAGAGACTCCCCGCCGGGTGGCAGATATGTACGAAGAGATCTTCGAAGGGCTTTCTCAATTGCCCCAACAGAAGGTAAAGACTTATACCGCAGAGAATCAGGACGAGATGATCATGGTGAAAGACATCTCCTTCTACTCTATATGTGAGCACCACCTGCTGCCTTTCTTTGGAAAAGTACACATTGCTTATATTCCTGATAACAACCGGATTACTGGCTTCAGCAGTCTGGTGAAGATTGTAGAGGCATTCGCTAAACGGCCCCAACTCCAAGAACGGATGACCACCGAAATCGCCGATTATCTGCGAGGGCTACTTCAGCCAAAGGGAGTTCTGGTAGTTATAGAAGCCGAGCATATGTGTATGACAATGCGCGGGGTTAAAAAACCCGGCTCGCTTACCCTAACCTCAGCTATGCGGGGGATCATGCGACAGGAGGCAACCAGAATGGAAGCCTTCTCAATGATCAGAAATCACCAAAGATCTTAGTTGAATGGTCTTTACATTGTTTTGTCAGGTTGATGTTGGTGAATTCCCCTGCTCCAGTCAAGTGGCTGAAGAATATCAAATTACAAAGCTTAAAGTGCCAAATGTTTCCCAGAGATCGTATGTCTCTCTTAGCAAGTTGGGAGTTCCTATAGGGCATATTCCCCTTTGGCATTTGGATTTTGACATTTGGCTTATTGGGGAACATGTGGTGTTTCCTAGACTTGGGATCTAGAAAACTCTTCACAGGAGCTGGGTAAAAACCAACAGATACTCAGGATATGTTTAGGGTGAGAACGCTTGTTATTGAGGGCAAGGATGCAGTCGAACAGGCGATGAGGCGGATTGGCGTCGACCAGGGCGGCATCCGCCTGATGGCGGATAAAGCACTCTCTGAGGTGATTGAAATTCAAAGAGTAAGCTCTCCTGCCGCCAATATTCTAAAGCAGGAGATGCTCTCTCTGGGTGGAGATGCCGCCGTGGCCCGGGAAGTGGTTACCTGCCAGGTTGACAAATCCTCAGTGCTTCTGCTGGGTAACAGAAAACAGCTGAAGGCGCTGGTCCAGAAGATATCGAACGGCCCCTTTGGTCTGGGAGAAATCGCTGTCGGCTTAAAGGAACATATAGCCAGAGAAGACCAGCCGTCCTATCTTCAAATGAACTTCAGAGGTAGAACCCTACAACTGGGAGCCAGGACGCACATCATGGGGGTGCTGAATGTAACCCCAGACTCTTTCTCCGACGGCGGGAAGTTCCTCCAAAGGGAAAAGGCTGTAGAGCAGGCGGAGAGGATGGTTGCCCAGGGGGCAGATATAATTGACATCGGAGGGGAATCCTCCCGTCCGGGGGCAGAACCTGTCTCCACCCAACAGGAAATAGAACGGATAATCCCGGTGATCGAAGAGCTAGCCCCCAGATTGTCTGTCCCTATCTCAGTGGATACCTACAAGGCCGAGGTGGCCAGCAGGGCCTTGGAGGCAGGGGCCAGTGCAATCAATGACATCAGTGCCCTTCGATTCGACCCTCAGATGGCGGAGGTGGCGGCCCAGTACGATGTGCCTTTAGTGCTGATGCATATGTTGGGCAACCCCAGGACAATGCAAGATAACCCCTCTTACACGGATTTAATGGGAGAGATATACACATTTCTCAGCGACAGAATTGAAACGGCTGTAGCTGCTGGGATCGAACGCAACAAGATAATCATCGATCCGGGAATAGGGTTCGGCAAAACTGTGGAGCATAACTTGGAGATCATCAGAAGGCTGAGGGAACTTCGCTCCTTAGGCCGTCCCATCCTCATCGGCCCTTCCCGGAAGAGTTTTATCGGCCAGGTTCTCGGCCTGCCGGTAGAGGAGAGGCTGGAGGGGACGGCAGCAGCAGTTGCCATAGGGATTGTAAACGGAGCTAATATCGTCCGGGTTCACGACGTAGGGCAGATGATGAGGGTGGCCCGGATGGCAGACTCACTTAAACCAAATGGAGCTTTTCAGGATAGGATTCCTGCCCCTCAGGGCGGTTGACATCTTAGACATCGGGGTGGTCACCTATGTTTTCTATCAGCTATTCAGGCTGATGAGGGGCACCCGCGGTGCCACCATGCTGGTGGGGCTGCTCATTATAATTCTTATATCCATCATCGCCCCCTGGTTGGGAATGAGCGGACTCTCGCTGTTGATTGCTCAAGTGCAGACAGTGTGGGTGATTGTCTTCGTAATCTTATTCCAACCAGAACTGCGGCGTATACTCATTCACATTGGCCAAAGCAGGGTGGTCCGTCTCTTCTACAAGGGCGGGGAACTCCCGATATTAAACGAGATAGTAGACGCGGTTAAAACCCTATCTGAGAGAGGTTATGGGGCTCTGATCGTGCTGGTCAGAGAGGTGGGGGTTGGTGCCATCATCGAAACAGGAGTGAAAATCAACGCCCGGGTCTCATCGGCCCTGCTTGCATCCATCTTCACTCCCAGGACCCCCCTCCATGATGGCGCAGTTGTGATACAGGAGGGGATGATAGCCGCTGCTAAATGCCTGTTGCCCATCTCAGAGAACCCCGCTATCAACCCCTCGATGGGGATGAGGCATCGAGCAGCCATAGGACTCTCAGAAGAGTCAGATGCAGTGATTGTGGTAGTCTCAGAGGAGACCAGCGCTGTCTCTATAGCTGTCGGCGGCAAATTAGAAAAGATCAACAGCCCAGAAGAGCTAAGGAACAGGCTTACCAAACTTCTTACTGAGGCATAGAAGTCACTGAATGTCTTGGTGGGGCAGTTGTCATATTTCCCCTGTTAATTTTGGTAATAGGTGAAGAGTGATCCGTTCGTAAAAAGTTGCATTTCCCCTCCCCTGGGGGAGGGGATTCACCCTGTTAGATAGAGGACCTTATCTAACAGGGTAAAGGGGAGGGGGAAGAAAAACTCCTTGAAATATCAAGACTTTCACCCTCACCCCGACCCTCTCCCTTAAAGGGAGAGGGAGGATTTTGGACTTTTTTGCGAACGGATCAAGAGTAAAACGTGAAATACCCGGCGACAAGGAGATTCAACGAATGAATTGGAGACAGGTGCTCGACCGCTGGGGCATTCTACTTGCCGACGGTGCCTGGGGCACTGAGATTGAGAAAAGAGGCCTGGCAGTGGGAGAGTGCCCGGAAAGATGGAATTTAGAGCATCCAGACCAGATTAAACAGATCGCCTCTTCTTACTTAGAGGCTGGAGCCCAGATCGTGCTGACCAATACCTTTGGAGCTAACCGCCTCAAGCTGAGGAAATTTGGCTTAGCCGATCAAGTAGAAGAGATAAACCGGGTGGGCGTGGAGCTTTCCCGAGAGGCGGTGAATGGAGCCGCCCTGGTGTTTGCCTCGATAGGGCCCACCGGGGAGTTTATGAAACCTCTGGGAACAGTGACGGAGGCCGAAATGATCGAGGCCTTCGCCCAACAGGTTCGGGCCTTTGTTGCCGCGGGTGCCGATGGAGTAGTGGTGGAGACAATGATGGATTTAGCCGAGGCCCGCTCTGCCTTGCGGGCTGTGCGAGACTCTTCTGATCTACCGGCAGCAGTCTGTATGAGCTTCAGCAGGGGACCGGCAGGCTATGCTACGATAATGGGCATCACCCCCCAGCAGGCAGCCACCGAATTAGAAAAGGCAGGGGCAGATTTAGTGGGCGCCAACTGTGGCACAGGTATTGAGGATATGATAGAAGTGATCCGACTGATGAGACCGGTGATAACAAAACCCCTTTGGGCAAAACCCAATGCCGGAGTCCCTGAACTGGTGGACGGAAAGACCGTCTTCCGGCAAACCCCCGAGGAGATGGCAAATCATCTTCCCGCCCTGACGGAAGCTGGGGCCAGGGTTGTGGGAGGTTGCTGTGGCACCAGCCCGGAGCACATCCGGGTTATGGCCCAGAAGCTGAAGACGCTGCTGGATAAAAATTGAAGTCCAATGCAAAGACGCAGTAGCTCAGCTTGCTATTAGTTGTGAATGACCAAAACAGAACTGATCCGTTGGTAAAAAGTCGTATTTCCCCTCCCCTGTAGGGAGGGGAAGAAAGAAATGCTTGAAATATCAAAACTTCTGCCCTCTTCCTCCAAGGGAAAGGGAGTATGTTGGGACTTTTTACGAATGGATCATAACTGAGGTTGAAAGGGCTTAACAGGATATGGTTGATGGAACCATATACAGGAAAGTTCTGGCTATCCAGTGCCCACGGGGAGCTCCTTATAATATGGATTGATATTATCACCAAGCGGATTGTTATTGCCCACCAGGTGTTGTACGTTGAGCGGTAGCTTGTTGTAGACACCGACTTGGCCGTCTCTGATCCAGAAAGCGTCCTCGATTACTGCATAAAGTATCCCATCGAAAAGGGAGTTACCTCTGTGGCGGAACCCTTTGAGGGCCACGTCGATCATCAAAGCAATCTTCCTGCCCAGCGGCCCTTCTGTAAATGGAGTTACAGCACCATAGCCTTCCTGACACTCGGAGGTTCCCGTGTTATGTATGAAGGTATAAGGTGGGAGTTCGTCCGCACCGACCTCATCGCCGCAGAGCGTCTTCATACGGATCTTCTTCAGATAGGCCCGCCCGGCCTGATCAATGGTGTTGGCTGGCAGCCCCTCTCTGGCGGCTCTGATGGTTGCATCCATAATTGCCTTATAGAGACCTTCAACGGTATCCATAAACGTCTTCTGATCCCTGTTATATGGTTGTTCACCAGCCTTCACCGTTCGTCTGATAATGCCATGGTAACCGTTGAAGGTGGGACTTAAACCCAAGGCTATCATCTCCCCGTCCTGGATCACCTTCGAGGAAGCACCCCCGATGACGGAATAGTTCCTATCACCCGAGGTGACGATGGTGGTGAAGCCCGTCCTTGATGCCCCGAGGTACTTCATGATCCTGTCGCCAACCGAGGCCACCTGAAGTTCGGTGACCCCGGGCCTGAGCACAGCCAGCATATCCCTCATCGCGGCATCTGCGATGATGTTGGCATGCTTCATGATGAGCAGCTCACGGTCGGATTTCTCGTACTTCAATACCTGAAGCAGCTTGGGGGCGATCTTGACATTGTCAGGTCCGAATCTATCCACCAGCATCTGAATCTGGCCCTGCGGGGTCACATCCGCTGGACTCAGCACAGCGATCTTTCTGATCTCCCTTCCCCCGGACACCTCACCGAGGATTGTATCCAGGTCCTTCCATTCGACCCCCAGGTACTCTTCATCGGAGATCTGGAAGGGCCTGAACAGGGCCACTTTAGCCCCTGACCCCTCCGTTAACTCCTCTATCACATGTCCTCCCTCCGACCCGGCGATCACAATCGGAGTGCCCTGCTGCCCGATGAATGCCCCATATCTTTCGATCTGGGGATAATACGTTCCCACCAGCCAGCCGCCGTCCGACCCGTCGAGCTCGCTTCCAGTTATGTAAGCAAGATCGAACCCTTCTTTTTTCAACTCCGCCTGAACGGCTGCCCATCTTGTGGCAAACTCCTCACGCATAATCTTGATGGAGTTATCTACCTGCGGCAGGGCCTCCGCAATGATCGGCCTGATAAGACTGTCCTCTTGCTCCAGCCTGGTTAATAAGCTCTAATCCAGCGCCATCTTTCACCTTTCTTCCTCTTTAAAGAAGCCTAAACCTAATGGAACGGTCTGCCTCAAGATACTGGAATATATCATCTTCAAGCGTATCACCCCGATTTAGATGTGGTCAGATATGATGTTTCATACGACCAGGACCTTTTGATTTTCAAGCTGGGTGCCGAGACCGGCGGGAGGAGAAACCCGGCACTCGCCGGTCAAAACTGCCGATAGTAGGTCATTGCCTTGAACTCATCCCGGAAACCAAGGGCTTTCAAGTAGGCAGCGATCTCTGAGCTGCGCACCGGCTGCCGATCCCAGTACTCGACCTTCACCGCTCGAATCCTCCTCAACCCACCCCCTCCCTCAAGCAGTTGTGGCAACAAGCCCAAGGCTTCTCTGGTTTCATCCTCCGAAAGACCCCGCAGCGGGGTCAATCGACTCCCCCTCCCCTCAACAGCCAGTATCAGGTATACCTCCCCTTAGGACTAGATAGTTGCCCGGATGGCGCAGAAACCTCCATTGCGGGTCGGCAGGGTGCAGCAGCGGCAGGGGTGATGCCGCACCGTAGAGATTGGCAGGATCACAGGCGTTAATGAGGATCATCGGATAGGATGGCTGTCTTTGTCTCTTTCTGCTGTAGCTGGCCAGCTGATCGGCCGCCTGCGGCAAGGCAAACTGCCCTCCGGAGAAGCCTTTGACGAACAGGCCTCTCCGGACCTCTCCGCGCCATTCCAGGCGTACCAGCGTCTGGTACAACAGTCGCCAGGGTAGATCCGTTCCCTCAAGTGTATATAACTCTCGACAGAGCATTCCGTAACGACACAGCAGTTGACGCGCCAGGGCCTCCAGACCCTCCTCGTCCACGTCGGCTTCGGGCTGGATCGGCTGGGGCAACAGGGACCATCTACCCGCACCATCAATTGCCCTGTAACCTCTTAGATGAGCCATCTGTCTGCGGAGACCTCTGCTGGGACTGCCTCTGGGGGGCCTCCTCCAGGGGTAATCCCCTCCGGCCTTTGGGGCCGGTCTCCCTGACCGAACGACCACAAAACTGTCGTTCGTCACCTGGCCGCTCCAGATCATATCCCACAGCGCTGCAGCACATTCCGACGGGGAGAGACCCGTTTCCACAACCAGATCGGTGAGAAAAGACGCCCCCTTTTTGCTCAGAGCATCCTTCAGGGACCTGATCGCCTCACAATCGGATTGCTGATCTGCTGCCTTGTCTGTGCCCAGCCTGAAATGGTTCAGCTGGTCCCGAAAGGCGAAGCTGATATTGCCCCATTCCCCTGATCCGGACGGAGAGCCGTACCAGACCAGATTTCCCCTGCCACACAGCTCATCAAGCCATGTCGGGCGATATCCCTCCACCCTTCGTGCCAGGACCTCGCTGTCGATGATCTCAGCCGGCAGTGGCAAACCCTGAAGCTGGCCCAATACAGTAAGCAGGCCTTCCCGCTCAGAGACCCTGGTCTCTGGATGGCGGTGCTGCCAGCGGAGGAGAAAATCGATGTAGTCAGAGAGAGCGCACGGCTCTACCCCTCGCCGCTGCTGGGCCAGGGTGAGACGGCGGATCTGTTTGATCCTGTCCCTGAAGGCCCAATGCACCAGTCCGTCATCGGTCAGGCCCTGCACCTGCACCAGGGCACCGTCCGTCTCCAATCCACACAGAACGTTCAGTATAAGTCCCTCATCCAAAGGATAGCGCTTTCTGATATCCTCCACAGTCGTCAGGACATGGCTCCTGAGGAAGCGCTCAATGACCATCCTCTGTGCCCTGCCACGGTCCCTCTTTGCCTGGAGTAACTGTTTAGGCAGGAGGTCTCCAACAGGGCAGGTCACCTTCTTATCCCCGGTGCCGACGGCTACCACCCGATAGCTCTCCGGGGAATCGGCTCGGGCAGAAGGATCGGAGAAGGCATCACGGTACAATGGATATTCCTCAGCGGCAATCCAGCGCCATGGTTCCTCCACAGCGGGAATGAAGATCTGAAGGACGCAGCCTTCAGTGCTCAATCGGTTTAATGTCTCCGGGGCATCCCCGACCAACCGCTCTTCTATCTCTTCTCGGGTCAGATCTCCTATCCGGCGCAGCAGCTCCACTAATTCAGCATCTGTACGGGCTTTGTATCCCTCCACCTCCCCCTGTAACCACCCCTCCATCTGCTTTACAGCGCCATCGTCTAAAAGTCCGGCCACCGCCTCCGGCTGCAACAGCTCCTGGAGTAGATCTTGATCTACCACTGGGGCAACTCGTGCTCCTGCCTTTGGTTGGTCCCACTCGTACAGATAAGTGGCGGTGAAATCGAACAGCAGCGATGAGGCAAAGGGTGAAGGTATACGTCCCTCCCGGACTGCGATCTGGACCTCTCCGGCCTGGATGCGGCCCAGGAGCTCCTTCAACCCTTCGACATCGAGGAAATCCTCTATGCACTCCCGGTAGGTCTCAACCACGATGGGGAAGGATTCGCACTGCCGGGCGATTTCAAGGAGGTCACGGGCCCTCAGGCGCTGCAGCCACAAGGGCGTGCGTCTGCCTGGCTTGTGTCTGGGCAGCAGCAGGGCCCTGGCTGCATTCTGGCGAAACCTCAGACCAAACAAGGGAGAGCTGGCCAGCTCTTCTGTCACCAGCTCCTCAAGATTGTCGGACCTGACGCTTCGGATGACCTCCACAGCGGGGCCTACATCCCCTGTGGTGAGGTGGAAAAGGATGCCTGCATCGGAATGCATCGATTCGGGCTGGATCTGCCACTGGCGGCGGAACTGAGCCAGGATAGCCAACTTCCAGGCCAGGTGCAGACGCCCACCAAACGGGGAGAGAAGGGCCAGGCGCAGATCACCGATCTGGTCCCGGAAGCCCTCAATCAGGATGGTTCGATCATCTGGGATGCTCTTGCCCCTCTCCCACTGGTCCTGGAGATACTGGCGAAGGTTGAAGGCAGCATTTGCGTCAACACCATACTGGCGTCTGAGCCAGTCCTCGCAGCCAGAATCGTCCAGCCGGCCTCGGAGCCGGCGACAGAAGGCACCAAGCCGCTTGCCGAGCTCATAATCACGGGAGAAGCCCTCCCCCTTCCAGAAGGGCATTCGGGCCGGACCTGCGGGAGCAGGGACCACGGTCACCCGATCGGCGCCGATGTCAGTCACCCTCCAGGTGTTGGTGCCGAGGATGAAGAGGTCACCGACACGGGTTTCATACACGAACTCCTCGTCCAGCTCACCCACTCTGGTTGACCCATCTTCCAGGTAAACCCCGAACTGCCCGGTGTCGGGGATGGCACCGCCGTTAACAACTGCCAGATGTTGACTTCCAGGCAGGGGATAAAGCTGGTTGTTCACCCGGTCCCAGGAGATACGAGCCTTTAGGTCACGAAATGCCTCGGACCAATAACGGCCAGAGAGCATCTCCAGCACACTGGTAAAGGCCGGGCGAGGCAGATTGCGATAGGGATATGCCTGACGCACCTGATCGTAGAGCTGGTCGACATCCCACGGTTCCATCGCCACCATGGCGACGATCTGCTGGGCCAGCACATCGAGACAGTTGCGGGGGATCTTCAGGGAGGAAACCATACCCTGGCACATCGCGTCGGATATCACGACGGTCTCCAGGAGATCGAAGCGCGTTTTAGGTAACAGGCGCCCTTTACTGGCAGCCTTATAAAGGTGTCCTGCCCGGCCCACCCGCTGAAGCCCCGTGGCCACTGACTTGGGTGATTCCACCTGGCAGACAAGATCGACCGCCCCCATGTCTATCCCCAGTTCCAGGGAGGCTGTTGCCACCAGGGCCGGCAGTCTACCCTCCTTCAGTTCCATCTCTATCTCTCTGCGCATCTGTTTGGAGACACTGCCGTGGTGGGCCCGTGCCAGCTCATAGCCGGCCAGATTGTTGATCTCTGAGGTTATGCGCTCCACAGACCGGCGATTGTTGGCGAAGATCAAGGTGGAACGGTGGTTTCTGATCAGTTCTAACAGTCTGCGATAGATGGAGGGCCAGACGGAGTCTTCCGGCATATCCCGGAAGTCTTGGACCGGACACAGCACTTTCAGATCCAGTTCCTTGCGCATACCGGCATCGACTATCGCCACCCGACGGGGGACGAATTGGGCCCCTGCGTCCCTGCTGATCCGTTCATAGCCGCCCAGGAATCGCCCTATCTCATCGAGGGGCTTCTGGGTTGCGGAAAGACCAATGCGGACAAAAGGCCGTCCGGCGAGCCTCTCCAGGCGTTCCAACAGGAGGGTGAGAAACGTCCCCCGCTTGTTGTCTGACAGGGCGTGGATCTCGTCAACTATGACGTGCTGTACTGGTCGGAGTATCTGCCTGGCCTTGTGGGAGGTGAGGATGAGGTGGAGGGATTCCGGGGTGGTGATGAGGATATGGGGTGGCCTGCGGATCATTTGCCGGCGCTCGTGCTGGGTCGTGTCTCCGGTACGCACGGCAACCCGGATTTCGGGCAAGGTGAGGCTAAGTTGAGCAGCCGTCTCCCTGATACCGGAGAGAGGGGCCTGGAGGTTGCGCTCGATGTCGTAGTTTAGGGCCTTGAGGGGTGAAATATAAAGAACTTGGACGCCTTCACTTATCCTGTCAGCGAGCAGTTCTTCCAGAAGGTGGTTGATGCAGGCGAGGAAAGCAGCCAGGGTCTTTCCGGATCCCGTGGGTGCCAGGATCAGTGTGTTTTCTCCGGCGGCTATATGCGGCCAACCCATAAGTTGGGGTGGGGTTGGGGCCTTAAAAGTCCGGGCAAACCAACCCTGAACGGCCGGGTGAAATAGGCCCAGAGGGTCGTTGCCTTCTTCCAGCTTTCCTTTTGCCATTTTTATTGCAGAAGTCTCCTCAGGGTGCGGGCGTTCTGCACCGCAAAGCCATGGGCGTCGTTGTTGAAATAGGCATAGATGGTCCTGCCCTCATCGAGCCATCTGCGGGCCTTGGATGCCCATTCCTCAAGCTCTCCCTCAGAATAGTTTGAACCATATAGCACTGTCCCGCCGTGAAACCGGAGGTAGACGTGGTCAGCGGTCACGACCTCCTCATAGGGCCAGCGCTGGGAGTGGGCGATGCACAATGAGAAGTTATGTTCTCGCAGCAGGTCGTAGATTTCCCGGCAGAACCAGCTTTTGTGGCGGAACTCAAAGGCCTGGCGAATGTCTCTGGAGATTTCGTTGCCGCAGAGCAGCTGGCAAAAATCTCCCAATCTCTCCCGGTCAAGGTGAAGTCCGGGAGGAAGTTGCCATAAGATCACCCCTAACTTTTCTTTCAGGCCGCTGGCATTCTCTAAGAACAGCTTCAGAGGCTCCTGGCAATCCTTAAGTTTCTTCACATGGGTTATGAACCTGCTTCCCTTGATTGCAAAGACGAAATCCTCGGGTGTTCTCCTGTGCCAGCCCTCGAAGGTGGCTTTCTTGGGGAGCCTGTAGAAGGAGACGTTGAGCTCAACGGTGTTAAAGGACTGGGCATAGAACTCCAGCCACTTCCGTTGTGGGAGGTGGGGGGGATAGAACACCCCGTCCCACCAGTGGAGATAACTGTAGCCGCTGGTACCAATAAAAACCTTGGAAGCCATTGGGTCTTCTCCTGTCTCCATTTCAGGAGCCTCTACCGGCGCTGCTGTTTACTCTCGGCATTGATTCCTTACACTATGTAAAGTAACA
>CAZQSC010000003.1:0-41693 GCA_964595705.1 uncultured bacterium
GAGAGGCTCGACTGCGCTTGGCAGTTGATCTACGACCGCCTGAAAAGACTGGGGCGGCTGGAGGTGTTGGAGAGGGTAAGAGAACCCAAGGACTGGTCCCAGGCAAGAGACGGAGGTCCAAGAAAAGTGGTAAGAGAGGATGTTGTCTTATGAACCAGGAGAAGAGTTTCAAAGCAGGCAGTAGGCTGGAGAAACTCCTCCTCTCCGGTCATTTTGTGGTTACCGCCGAGTTGGGGCCGCCTAAAAGCGCCGACCTGGAGCTGGTGAACCGCAAGATCGAGTACCTGAAGAACTACGTTGATGCCGCGAATATCACCGACAACCAGACGGCCATAGCCCGACTCTCCAGCATCGCCACCGGCACCATCCTCTGCCAGAAGGGCCTGGAGCCAGTGATTCAGATGACCTGCCGGGACAGAAATCGCATCGCCATCCAGAGCGATATCCTGGGCGCCTACGCCTTAGGCATAAAGAATATCCTCTGCCTCACCGGCGACCACCAACGCCTCGGCAACCACCCTGCGGCCAAGGGAGTCTTCGATTTAGATTCGATTCAGCTTATCCAGATGCTGAAGGTGATGCGAGATGAGAAGAGATTTCTCTGCGGGGAGGAGATAAGGAACTCTCCTAAGGCACCGGTGGTTGAACCTCGGATGTTCATCGGCGCAGCCGCCAACCCCTTCGGCGACCCCTTCGAGTTCAGAGTAGTCCGACTGGCAAAGAAGATAGCCGCCGGCGCCGATTTCATCCAGACGCAATGCATCTACGATATGAAACGCTTCCGCCAGTGGATGCAACAGGTACGAGACAGGGGATTGCACCAGAAGGCATACATCTTAGCTGGATTAACCCCCTTAAGATCGGTGAGAATGGCGCAGTATATGAAGGACAGCGTAGCTGGCGTAACCGTGCCCGATGAGATTATTCAGAGGATGGCCCAGGCAAAAGACCCCGCCGAAGAGGGGGTGAAGATCTGTGTGGAACAAATAGAAGAACTTAAACAGATAGAAGGCATTGCTGGCATCCACCTGATGGCGGTGGCCTGGGAGAAGATAGTACCTGTGATTGTCGAGCGGGCAGGACTGCTGCCGCGACCGAGCGTGTAACGAAGCTAAGTTTCGAGAAATAGCAACCTCCCGCAGTTTTCGAATCTCCAGGAGGTTACGGAGGTTAAATTCATCCAGGAGGCGACTAAATGGAGACCATTGTCCTAAACAAGCTTGACCCCAACTTCAAGTATGAGATTGCAGCCCAACCGGGGGCAGAGGGCTTCAAGCTCTGTTTCTCCTGCGGCACCTGTACCGCCACCTGCCCGGTAGCCGAAATAGACGAAGATTACAATCCCCGACGGATAATCCGCCAGGCATTGTTAGGAATGCGCCAGCAGGTGCTCTCCTCTCGCTCAATCTGGCTATGCGCCCAGTGTTTTGCCTGCTCTGTGCGCTGCCCCCAGGGAGTGAACTTCCGAGACATAATAGGTGTGCTGCGGCAAATGGCTGTGAAAGAAGGCTATATGCCCCCGGAAACTGTGAAAGATATAGAAGGAATAGATGTCCTCTCCCAGAGAATACGCCACGAGTTGATCCGCTATTACTTTGAACAAAGAGAGAAATTTGAGCAGCTGAAAGAGATCATAGAAGATGAGCTGGGGATAAAATAGCAACCTCCCGCAGGTTCAGAACCTGCGGGAGGTTCTGGAGGTCTTAGAAGGAAACAAACAAGGAAATGCCGTATCGCCAAGATATCTTTGTACCTGGTAATTATTACCACATTTACAACCGTGGTGCCAATCGCGAGAATATTTTCTTTTCAAAAGAGAATTTCCTCCATTGCCTTAGGCTCCTGGGGAAATATACGAAGTCTTACCTCGTGACGGTCATAGCTTACTGTCTAATGCCGAATCATTATCACCTGGTGCTGCGGCAGGATGGTGAGGTTAGTCTCTCCAAGTTTACCAACGTTGTTTTCAACGCATACGTGCAAGCGGTGAACAAGCAACTCAGACGCAAAGGGACTCTTTTCCAGGGAGGTTTTAAGCATGTGCATGTAGACAGGGATGAGTATGTCCTGCATCTTTGTCGTTATGTCCATCTAAATCCTGTGGAAGCTGGTATCGTTTCTAGACCAGAAGAATGGGTTTTTTCAAATTACCAGGACTGGATAGGTATGCGGGAAGGGAAGTTAAAGGATGCAGAGTTCATTCATTCGTACTTCGCGCAACCTGAAGATTATCAGAAGTTCGTGATGGAATATGAGGTAGAAAGGGAATTGGAGGAGAAGCTTTCTCGGTACTTGTTGGAATAGCAACCTCCCGCAGGTTCAGAACCTGCGGGAGGTTCTAGACGCTTATCCCCTCCCCTGGGGGGAGGGGATAAAGGGGAGGGGCGAAAAAGTCTTTGAAATATCGAGACTTTCACCCTCACCCTTTCCCTCTCCTTCAAGGGAGAGGGAATACTCTGGATTTTTTACGAGAGGACCATTCAGTGTTTTCTGATTTGGAATAAGGACACAAGAAGTTATGAAAAACGGAAAGAAAAAGACGGGCGCTGTTTTAGTGATCGGCGGTGGTATAGGTGGCATCCAGGCCTCACTGGATCTGGCTGAGTCGGGTTTTAAGGTCTATCTTTTAGAGAAATCCCCGGCTATTGGGGGGACAATGGCAATGCTGGACAAGACCTTCCCCACCAATGACTGCTCGATGTGCATCCTGGCCCCCAAGCTGGTTGAGTGCGGACGGCACCTGAACATCGAGGTCATCACCTGTGCCGAGCTGTTGGCAGTAGAGGGAGAAGCAGGCAGGTTCCGGGTTAAAATCAGAAAGCAGCCCCGCTATGTGGACACCCAGAAATGCACCGGCTGTGCCGAGTGTGCCGAAGTCTGTCCGGTGGAGGTGCCCAGCGAATTCGACCAGGGCCTGGCCAACAGAAAGGCCATCTTCAGACCCTTTCCTCAGGCATTTCCCAATGTCTTCGCCGTCGACAAAAAAGAGCGTCCTCCCTGCGTTCTTGCCTGCCCGGCAGGGACGAATGTCCAGGGCTATCTGGCTCTGGTCGCCCAGGGAAAATACCAGGAGGCTCTGGCCTTAATCAGGGAAAACATTCCTTTGCCCGGGGTGATCGGCCGTATCTGTCCTCACCCTTGCGAGGCCCAGTGCAAGAGAGGTTTTTTAGATGAACCACTCTCCATCTGTGCCCTGAAACGCTTTGTCGCCGACTTCGTCGAAGAAGAACCGCCGCTGCCCGAAATAGAGCCGAAAGAGGAGAAAGTTGCCATTGTCGGTTCCGGCCCGGCGGGACTGTCAGCCGCCTACTACCTTGCCCTTCAAGGCTACCAGATTACTGTTTTCGAGGCCTTGCCCCAGGCAGGAGGGATGCTCTATTTCGGCATACCTGAGTACAGACTGCCCAAAACCGTGCTCCAGAGGGAGATCGATTATATTCGCCGCCTGGGAGTGGAGATTAAAACCAACACACCCATAGGAAAGGATCTGGACATCGAAGATCTCTTTGCTCAAGACTACAGGGCGGTTTTTGTTGCCACGGGGGCTCACCAGAGCCGGAAGTTAGGGGTGCCCGGCGAGGAGTCCGAGGGTGTGGTCCATGGGGTCGACTTCCTGAGAGAGCTAAACCTCGGCAGGAGAGTGCAGATAGGAAAACGGGTGGCGGTGATAGGAGGTGGAGATGTAGCCATAGATGCAGCCAGGTCTGCACTCAGAGTGGGAGCCGAAGAGGTCCTTATCCTCTACCGACGCTCAAGGGAAGAGATGCCCGCCAGCCGAGAGGAGATCGAGGCAGCAGAGACCGAGGGGGTGAAGATCCAATATCTGGTTGCCCCGGTAGAGGTGCTGGCCAGCGGAGGAAAGGTGAGCGGCATACGCTTGGTCCGGATGAGATTGGGCGAACCAGACTCTTCCGGCAGAAGAAGGCCTGTACCCATCGAAGGCTCTCAGTTCCAGATAGAAGTGGACACGGTGATCCCAGCTATCGGACAGATGCCCGACCTCTCGTTGTTGAAAGAAAGCGGTGTGGAGATAAGCCGTTGGGGCACCATCGTAGCCGATCCCCTCACCTTTGCCACCAGCCGTGGGGGCCTGTTTGCTGGTGGTGACAATGTCACCGGGCCAGCCACCGCCGTGGAGGCCATCGCAGCCGGAAAAGAGGCTGCTGTGTCCATCGACAGATACCTTCGGGGCGAAGACCTCAAGGAGGGCAGAGAGAAAAGAACATCAAGGCCGCTCGATCTCTCCGACCTTCCCCTGGGCCAGCCCAAGAGGCCCCGGGTGAAAATGCCCACTATCTGTTTAGAGGAGAGAAGAAAGAGCTTCAAAGAGGTGGAACTGGGCCTGTCGGAGGAGGCTGCAGTGACCGAAGCCCAACGGTGCCTCTCCTGCGGCATCTGCTCAGAATGCCTCCAATGTCTCAGGGTCTGTAAGGCAGAGGCCATCCTGCACAATATGGTCCCAGAGGAGATGGAACTGGAGGTGGGCTCGGTTCTTCTGGCCCCTGGGTTTGACGAATACGATCCTCTACCCGACGGGAAATATGGCTACGGTAGATTCCCCAATGTGGTGACCAGTATCCAGTTTGAGCGCATCCTCAGCGCCTCGGGGCCTTATCAGGGGCATGTGCAGAGACCCTCGGATGGTGCATCTCCCTCAAAAATAGCCTTTATCCAGTGCGTCGGCTCTCGTGACCGCAGCTGTGGAAACGAATACTGCTCCTCAGTCTGCTGTATGTACGCCATAAAGGAGGCAATTGTAGCCAAAGAGCACGCAAAAGATGTCGAAAGTGCTATTTTCTTTATGGACTTGCGGGCCTATGGAAAGGACTTCGACAAATACTACCAACGGGCCCAGGATGAATACGGCATCAGGTTTATCAGAGCCAGGGCAGCCGAGGTAAAACAGGCGGATGGGAATGGAAATTTATTCGTTGAATATGAATCAGAGGATGGCAAAAGGAGATCGGAACAGTTTGACCTGGTGGTCTTATCTGTAGGATTTGAACCCCCTGGCGATTTAGGGTCTCTGGCGGAGAAACTGGGCATCAGATTGAACGAGTATGGTTTTTGCAAAACACAGGAATTTAAGCCACTGGAGAGCTCACGGCCTGGAATATTTGTCTGCGGAGCTGCCAGCGGTCCCAAAGATATCCCGGAGACAGTAACCGGGGCCAGTGGCGCAGCCGCAGAAGTTGCTGCCCTCCTGGAATCTGCCCGGGGAACCCTGACAGTCGAAAAAACCTATCCCCCTGAGATAGATATCAGGGGAGAGCCGCCCAGAATAGGCGTCTTTATCTGTCACTGTGGCATAAATATCGGTGGGGTGGTAAATGTCCCCGAGGTGGTCGAATATGCCCGCGGTCTTCCCTATGTAGCCTACGCCGAAGATAATCTTTACACCTGTTCTCAAGACACCCAGGAGAGGATAAAGGAGAAAATAGGGGAACACCGCCTGAACCGGGTAGTGGTGGCCTCCTGTTCTCCTCGGACGCACGAGCCGCTTTTCCAGGAGACAATGAGAGAAGCAGGCCTTAACCCCTATCTGTTTGAGATGGCCAACATCAGAGACCAGTGCTCGTGGGTGCATATGGAGGAGCCTGGAGAGGCTACCCAGAAGGCTAAGGACTTGGTAAGAATGGCAATACACAAAGCTTTCCTGCTTCAGCCTCTGGAAGAGATGAAGCTGGCAGTGAACAGGAACGCATTAGTCATAGGTGCCGGGGTAGCAGGGATGACCGCCGCTCTGGCTCTGAGCCGTCAGGGATTCCCTGTCTTCCTGATCGAAAGACAGAACCAGCCTGGCGGAAACTTCAGGAATATACATTTTAGCTTAAATGGCCAAGATCCAAGGGCATTCTTAAATTGCCTGATAGAAAAAGTGAAGTCAGATAAGAAGATAAGACTTTACACAAACGCCGAGATAGAACAGATAGAGGGATATGTAGGCAACTTTAAGACCACGATCACCGTGGAAGACAGAGTGGGAGCAGAACCTGAGAGTGTGGAATTGGAACACGGGGTGATTATTGTGGCCACCGGGGCCACAGAATACAAGCCGTCCGAGTATCTCTACGGTCAAGACCCGAGAGTGTTAACTCAGCTTCAGCTGGAAAGCCTGTTAGGAGAGAGGAGAGAGGAAAGAAAGACCCTTCTCTCTCGTCTTTCTCCCACAGTGGTAATGATTCAGTGCGTGGGGTCAAGGGACCAGCAGAGGCCTTACTGCAGCAGGGTATGCTGCACTCAGGCAGTCAAAAATGCTTTGAAAATAAAGGGGAAGAATCCCGACGCAAACATCTACATTCTCTATCGAGACATAAGAACCTACGGCTTCAGGGAGGAGTACTACCGGAAGGCAAGGGAACAGGGGGTGATATTCATCCGCTACGACGAGATGGAGAAACCGAAGGTAGAGGAGACAGATGGGCACCTGAGCGTTTTGGTTAAAGACCCGGTGTTAGGGGAGACACTTCGCATAGATACAGACCTTCTGGTGCTCAGCTCGGCTATGGTGCCGCCTGCTGGAAACAGAGATCTGGCGCAGATGCTTAAGGTTCCCTTAAATGACGATGAGTTCTTCCTTGAGGCCCATGTGAAACTTCGTCCGGTGGATTTTGCCACTGACGGGATATTTGTATGTGGACTCGCCCATGCCCCCAAGTCGGTTGAGGAGACCATCGCCCAGGCCAGTGCCGCTGCCTCCAGGGCAGCCACCATTCTGTCTAAGAGCTTCATCAAGGTGGAGGGCAAGGTGGCCTCTGTGCGGGAGAGCAGATGCACTGGCTGCGGGATGTGCGAGGCGGTCTGCCCCTACAATGCAGTGAAAGTAGATCCAGAGAGGGCAGTGGCGGCCGTCAACGAGGCTTTGTGTAAGGGCTGTGGTGCCTGCTCAGCCACCTGCAGGTCCGGGGCCATAGACATCCGGGGATTCACCGACAACCAGATACTGGCAGCGGTGGAGGCCCTCTAAAAGCCAAAAAGTCTGTCCATTCAATGCCTCAGTAGATTATTACCAACAATAGGGAGAATGGATCAACATATGAACAGGAAGAAACCCATCAGTGGTGGAGACCAATCTCTGGGTCGGCAGTGGCAGCCCAAGATAGTTGCTTTCCTGTGCCACTGGTGTAGCTATGCCGGGGCAGACTTGGCCGGGATAAGCAGAATCCAGTATCCGCCCAACATCCGGGTGATAAGAGTCCCTTGCTCCAGCCGGGTAAACCCCCTGTACATCATAAAAGCCCTGCAACACGGCGCCGATGGAGTTTTAGTATCCGGCTGCCATCCCGGCGACTGCCACTACGGCAGCGGGAACTACCTGGCCCGGCGGAAATTCGCCCTGCTGAAAAGATTTCTCGAATTCATTGGGATAGAACCGGAGAGAGTGCAATTTTCCTGGGTCTCAGCAGCAGAAGGGCAGAAGTTCGCCTCAGTGGTTAGGGAGGTTACCGAAGATGTGAGAAGGCTCGGCCCTGCACGGAGGTTGGTTAAGCACTTAAATGTAGCGAGCTTACAAACAGCTCTAGAGGAAAACAAGCAGATCAGCACAAAAGGCTGAATAATGGAGCAAATTCAATTAAAACTGAGACAGACAGCAGGGCAGCTGCTCTCCGAAGGCAAGGTTGACCTGCTCATCGGTTACCAACAGGGCTCTCTGCCTCTGAGAACCACCCCCTGTTTTATCGCTCAGGAGCAGGAGGCTGCCGGGCTGGTGTGGAACTCATTTTGTACCAATAACCTTGCCGTCTATCTGCCTGCACTGTTCAGGCCTGACCCCCGGAGCAAAAAAAGGGAACCGAAGAGGGTGGGCATTGTGGTTAAAGGCTGCGACTGCCGCTCGGTGATTGGCCACCTGAAAGAGGGCCAGATGTCCCGAGAGAATCTGGTGATAATCGGGCTGCCCTGTCAGGGAGTGATCGATGAGAAAAAGATTGTGGCAGAGCTTAAGGGAAGGGAGATTATAAAGGCAGAGGAGCAGGGCGAACAGATCCTGGTGGTAGACGAAGAGGGGGAGAAAATAAGCTTGGCAAAAGGGGATTTCTTGAGAGATTCATGCCAGGTGTGTCAACATCCAGTTCCCCCTGTTTATGATCTCTTAATCGAGGGGGGGACAGCAAAGCAAGTAGTTCCGGATGAATATGCCGATGTAAAGGAAATGGAGGCCAGATCTATTGAGCAACGTTGGGAGTTTTTCCGGAGGCAGATGGAGAAATGCATCAGGTGCTATGCTTGCCGGAACGCCTGTCCTCTCTGCTATTGTCCGGAGTGCTTTGCTGAGCAATCTCAGCCTCGCTGGGTGGGGACAACAGACGACTCTTCTGACATTATGGCCTTTCATCTGGGCAGGATATTTCATACCGCCGGCCGCTGTGTTGACTGCGGTGCCTGTGAGGCTGCCTGCCCAATGGGCGTTGAACTGAGAAAACTCACCCGAAAACTGGCCAAAGATGTAGGGGAGCTATTCGGATACGAGGCCGGAGTTTCTGTTGAGGAACCTCCGCCACTGGCAACCTACAGGTTGGATGACTACAACCAGTTCATTAAATAAACCCAGATAACGAGCAGAGTGGGAGAGGGAGAAACAAGAAACAAGGATAAAGGGTAAAGGATAAAGTAAAAAGTAGCGAGGGCAGAGGGGGAAGAAAAAGCCTTCCTACTTCCCACTTCTTCCTCTGGGAGGGCCCCCAGGGTGCGATATGAAGCCGTAGCTGGGTAACTCCCAAGAATAAAGACGTTGATTGCCAAGTTCAGCAAAACAATTACCCGAAGTTACCGCTTTGGCGATCCATAACGAAATTAGAGGCATTTTGAAGATGGCCGAGAAGATCCTGAGCAAAGGCAGACAAAAAGAGTTTCTGAGTCGGCTGATCAAGAACTATCAGGTGTTCGCCCCGGTAGAAAAAGATGGGAATCTGCTCTTCTCTCAGATCCACTCCCCAGAGGAGCTGGTGCAGAAGTACCGCAACACCAAACGGCCACCCAAGGAGCTGTTCTTTCCTCACTCAGAGGCCCTTTTCCGCTTTCGAAAAGGGCAGGTGGCCGAAGAAAGCCCCGAGGGGGCTGAGAGGGTGATATTCGGCATGCGCCCCTGTGATGCCCAAAGCTTGGTCCTGCTGGATATGGTCTTCAACACCGACAAGTTCAAAGACCCCTATTTCATCAACAGGAGAGAGAAGACCACCATAATCTCCATTGCCTGTACCCACCCTCAAATCACCTGCTTCTGCACTTCCTTCGGCAGCACTCCTGCCTCAGAAGAGGGCTCAGATATTCTGCTTTTCGATCTGGATGGAACTTATCTGGTTAAGCCTATCACTCAAAAAGGCCAACAGCTTATAGAAAGCCTGAAGGGACTGCTGACCGACGCCCAGCAGTCCGACCTGAAGAAAAGAGACGAGCTGGTCAAAGTGGCGCTCTCTAAGATAAAATCGGAAGTTCCCATCGAAGGGCTGAAGGAGAAATTGGATGGTATGTTCGATTCTCCGATTTGGGAGAAAATGCATCTTAAGTGCCTCGGGTGTGGCATCTGCACCTACCTCTGTCCCACCTGCCACTGCTTTGACATCGTTGACGAGGCGGTGGACTCAGAGGGCAAGAGAGTCAGAAATTGGGACTCCTGTATGTATCCTCAGTTCACACTGCAGGCATCAGGACTTAACCCGCGTCTATCAAACAAAGAGAGACTTAGACAGAGGGTAATGCATAAATTCAACTACTCCGTGGCCAACTATGGACAGGCCTTCTGCGTGGGCTGCGGAAGGTGTGTCCGCAACTGTCCGGTAAATCTTGACATTCGGGAGATCATAAAGCTGATAAGTGAGAAGTAAGAAGTGTGGAGAGATTCTTCAATGACGAATCCATATCAACCCCATCTGGCCAGAATTACCAGAATAGTAGATGAGAACGAGGCAAAGGACATAAAGACCTTTGAGGTGGTTTTTTGTGATACCCAGCAGGCGGAGAGTTTCAGCTTTGTCTGTGGCCAGTTTGCTCAGGTGTCCGTCTTTGGGGCTGGTGAAGCTCCATTTGGCATCGCCTCATCCCCCACCGACCGAGGATTTCTCCAGTTCACCGTCAAGCGCTATCCCACTGGGACAGTCACTACTGCCTTGCACAACTGCCAGGAAGACGATCTGATCGGAGTCAGAGGCCCTTATGGCAATGGTTATCCTCTCCAGCTCTTAGAAGGCAGCAATGTGGTGATCGTCGGGGGAGGGTTTGCCTTCACCACCCTCAGGTCTCTCATCAATTATATCCTCCATCCGGAGAACAGGGAGCGTTTCGGAGAGCTCACCGTGCTCTCTGCTGCTCGCAATTCCGGAGAGATGATATACAAGTACGAACTGAAGAGATGGGCAGAGAGGAACGACATCCGTCTGGTTCTTACCATTGACAAAGAGGAGGGGGGATGGGAGGGGGAAGTGGGATTTGCCGCCCCGGTGCTGAAACAGATAGCCCCTTCTTCAGACAACGCTGTGGCAGTGGTGTGTGGCCCGGCGATTATGATAAAGACCTGTGTCTCTGTTTTACTTGAACTGGGATTTGCCCCCGACCGGATACTCACCTCCTTAGAGATGAAGATGAAATGCGGCATCGGTATGTGCGGCAGATGTAACATCGGGGACAAGTATGTCTGCCGAGACGGTCCGGTCTTCACTTACCAGCAACTTCAAGGAATGCCTAAGGAGTATTGACCAAGCAGATCGACAAAACAGACGGGTAACATAGAGCAGGGGACGATTCCCTTAGAGGCTTGCTGGAAGAACACTCTATACTAAAACTGGCGTAGCTTCGCCTCAAATCGACGAGGCCTTGAACCATCTCTACAGTCAAAAATCGTAGTGTAACCCCTTTATGGGGCGTAATCCTGCCTTTACGGGGGACAAGCCCCCTACACTACTTAATGAAGACATGTAATAATACCAAGGATATAAAGGGATGAAACAGATAATAGAGAAGGCCCAAAAGAATCCTTTAAAGATCGTCTTTCCTGAGTATGAAGATGACCGCATACTGAAGGCTCTGTCTCGCTTAAGGGCAGAGAGAATAGCTTATCCTGTATTATTAGGCGATGAAGCGAAGATTATTTCCAGGGCTAAGCAGCTCGGGGTGGATTTAGAGGGTGTGGAGATAGTGAATCCCAACCGTGACCCCAATAAAGAGGAGTATGTGGAGCTTCTCTACCAGCGCTTGGTCAGAAAGGGGATAACAAGAGAACAAGCAAAAGAGCGCATTCTCGGTTCCCTATCTTACTATGCTGGGGCGATGGTAAAAACAGGAAGAGCCGCAGGGGCGGTCTCTGGCGCTACCCACCCCACCAGCGATACCATCAGGGGGGCCCTCTATACCATAGGTCCCCAGAAGGGAATCAAGACAATTTCCTCTTTTTCTGTTATGGAGCTCTCTGCCTGTCCTTACGCATACCGCGGATACTTAGTCTATGCCGACTGTGCTGTAGTGGTAGATCCCACATCAGAGCAGTTGGCCGAGATCGCTATTTGTACGGCTAAATCGGCTGCCCAACTGTTGGGTTTGACTCCCCGAGTGGCGCTTTTGTCTTTCTCCACCTATGGCAGTGCTGCTCACCCATTGGTAGATAAGGTGAAAAAGGCCACCGAAATCGCCCAGCAGCGCTGTCCCGATATCTTAATTGACGGAGAACTTCAGGTAGACGCAGCTTTAGTGCCTGAAGTGGCCCAGAGAAAATGCCCCTCTTCACCTGTGGGAGGGAAAGCAAATATCTTGATCTTCCCTAACTTAAATACCGGCAACATCGCCTATAAGCTCACCCAGAGATTGGCTGGGGCCACTGCCTACGGACCCGTGCTTCAGGGACTGAAATATCCCTACAACGATCTTTCCCGAGGCTGTAGTGTGGAGGATATAATAGGCGTTGCCGCAGTAACCGTAGTTCAAGCTCAACAGAGGGAGAAGAGGTGAAGATACTGGTGATTAATTCCGGGAGCTCTTCTATAAAGTATCAACTGTTTTCGATGCCTCAGGAGAAGATATTAGCCAGAGGGTTATTGGAGAGAATAGGCCTGTCCTGTTCTGTGCTTCATCACAGCCGAGAAGAGAACTCGGAGGTGGAAATCTCAAAGCAGATAAAGAACCACCACCAGGGGTTAAAAATAGTGCTGGAGGTCCTCTCACATCCCCAGTACGGTGCTGTTGAAGATATAGATGAGATAAATGCTGTCGGCCACCGGGTAGTGCACGGTGGTGAGAAGTACACTGCCTCCTGTTTGGTAGACGAGGATCTGGTCTCCACGGTTAGAGAATTCTGTGAACTGGCCCCTCTCCACAATCCCCCCAATCTGGCAGGGATAGAGGCCTGTCAGGAACTACTTCCCTCTGTCCCTCAGGTAGCGGTCTTTGACACCGCCTTTCATCAAACCATTGCTGACCATGCCTATCTTTATGCTATTCCTTATCTTTACTATGAAAAGTATCGGGTGAGGAGATACGGTTTTCACGGCACTTCCCATCGTTATGTAGCCTTACGGGCAGCCCAGATATTGAGACAGCCCTTAACAGAGCTGAAGATAATCACTTGCCACCTGGGCAACGGCTGCAGTATCACCGCAGTGAAGGGGGGAAAATCAGTGGAGACCTCTATGGGGTTTACCCCTTTGGAAGGTCTAGTGATGGGAACCCGCAGCGGCGATCTCGACCCCGCCGCAGCGTTTTACCTGATGGAGAAGCTGGGGCTGTCTGCCTCCCAGATGAAGCAGATACTGAATAAAAAGAGCGGTCTTCTGGGAGTCTCTGATGTAAGCAACGATATGCGAGATATTTGGAAGGCAAAGGAGGCTGGCAACCCCAAGGCAGATTTGAGCCTGAGGATCTTCTGGCACCGGTTGAAAAAGTACATCGGGGCTTACGTCGCAGTTATGAATGGCTTAGATGCTTTAGTCTTCACTGCTGGTATCGGAGAGAACGACTGTTACACCCGGCAGAAGGTCTGTGAGGGGATGGATTACCTGGGCATAGAGATAGACGAAGAGAAAAACGTTACCGTACAGGCAAAGGAGGCCACAATCTCCTCTGCCTCCTCCCGGGTAAAGGTCCTGGTGGTCCCCACCAACGAGGAGCTGATGATCGCCCGGGACACCTACCAGATAGCAAAAGGAAAAACTGAGGGATAATAGCGATGATTCTTAAAGGGAAGGCATGGAAATTCGGGGATGGGATAAGCACTGACCTTATATGTCCGGGCAGATATTTTCACCTTCGCTCCAACCTGCCTGAACTGGCCCACCACCTATTGGAGGATGTAGACCCGGAGTTTGCCCGGAAGGTCAACAGAGGGGATTTTATAGTAGCTGGTGAGAATTTTGGGCTGGGCTCAAGCAGGGAACATGCACCCCGAATCATAAAGCTGGCAGGTGTAGGGGCTGTGCTGGCGAAATCCTTCGCCAGAATATTCTACCGCAACGCCATAAACATTGGATTGCCAGCCTTAGAGTGCAACACCGACAACATAGCCACCGGAGACCTTGTGGAAGTGGACCTTTCTGAGGGAGTGATTCTCAACCAAACCAGAGGATTGGAGCTTAAGGCCAGACCACTTCCCCCGGTAATGCTGAAAATCCTCTCCGACGGCGGTCTGGTAGCTCACATCCAGAAATATGGGGATTTCAAGTTAGACTGAACGCCAGTCCTATTGATGGCCTTTCCTTCTTGTCTGTCAGATGTAATCCCCTAGCGCGGTTAAACCGCAATTTAACCGCAGAGAACGCAGAGTGGGCGCAAAGATTGCCGAGGTATTTCTTATCTTTGTGCCCACTCTGCGTTCTCTGCGGTTAGATTTTTCTTGCCCAAAAACAAAAAATTGATTAGTAATACTATAATGTCAGAGCCCGGAGAGCTTGTCTTTCACCCCCTGAGAGGCCACATATTCTAATTTGCCGTCTTTTTCAAAGAAGATCAGAGCCTCCACATTGTCCAGTCGTTCAACCAACTTCATCCCTTTTTCCGGACCCAGGACGAAGACCGCTGTAGCCAGGATGTCGGCATCTGTCGCCGTCCGTGTCCAGACGGTGGCGCTCACACACCTGCTGGCCGGGTAGCCAGTATGGGGATCCAGAATGTGATGGTACCTTTTCCCGTCCTTTATAAAGAACCTTTCATAATCGCCTGAAGTGGCTACGGCCGAAAGCCCCACTTTCCTTGCTCTAATGAGCTTTCCCCTCTCTCGGGGATGGCGAATAGCGATCTGCCAGTCTCCGCCGTAGGGTTTTTTGCCCCACAGGCGAACATCTCCCCCGGCATCCACCAGGCCGCTTCTAACCCCTCTCTTCTTTAGGAACTCAACAGCACAATCCACCGCATAGCCTTTGGCTACCCCCCCTAAATCCAGCTTTATCTTTGGCTTCAGCAACCGAACTCTTCCCGCCTCAAGCTGAATATTCTGATAGCCAACCAGAGTAAGTGCAGAGACAAGCTGCCCAGGCAGAGGGACGCTGGGGTTAGGTGAGTCAAATCCCCATAACTCTTTTACAGGACCGACGGTAATGTCAAAGGCACCGCCTGAGAGTTCAGAGAAGTATTGGGACCTTTTAAGTACCTGTTCCATATCTGGCGAAATGGAAACCCACCCTTTCCCTGCCGTCGAGTCGATAAGAGCAACCTCACTGGTAGAAGAATAGCTATCCATCATCCGGTCAATGCGCTCCATCTCCTCGAAGACCTCTCTGAGCAGATTCCGGGCAGTGGAACTGTCTTTAGCACAAAGCTTAACCGTGACCACTGTGTCCATCATAGGACGCACCGCCTCCCAGAGGTGGACAGGACGATAAATCCTCCAGAAGGCAAAGGCAACAAGTAGTACAAGCAGCAGATAGGAGATAATCCTTTTCATAATCAGAACTCGATCTTTAATATCTCATCCTGGAAGTGAAGCACCAGCCTTGAGCCGACATACCCCAACAGGGCGCCGGCAAGCACATCGGAGGGATAGTGTCTGCCCAGGTAGATTCTAGACAGACCGACAATTGAGGCTACTGCATAGGAGAGCACGCGATATCGGGGATAACGGTAAGCCAGGATGGTAGCCATAGCAAAGCCTCCTGTAGCATGTCCAGAGGGGAAGGAGGAATTGAAACTGGAGCAGGTTCCCTCAGGCCTTTTTCGGTTGACCGAGACCTTAAGCGCCTGGACAACTATCGCCGTGGTGGCCATTGAAGTGAAGGCAAGCTTGGCTGTCTGCTTCTGGTAATTGTTACCGTAAGTGGAGAACATCAGACAGAGGCAAAGTCCGCTCTCTGAACTGCCCAGATGGGTTGCAGCTTTCATCACTACATCCAGTGTCGGGGAACGGTAAGAGTCGTGCAACAGCTTGTATAATTTTCCATCTATACTTTCTGCGGGGATAGAGGTAGCGGATGAAAGGAGCCCCAAAAGGAGGAGGAGGAACAAGGCTGGAAGAAGAAATTTAGTCTTCACCGGTTACCCTTATTTCGTCTTTTGTTGGTTTTAGTTCGAGGGAGAGGTTTTATGCCCACAGTAAGGACAGGCTACCCAATCTGAGTCTAAAGGGCGGCCACAACTGGGACATTCGGCCTTAAGGGGGGTCTGACAATAGGGACAGAGTTTAAAGTCCTTTCGGACAGGCCTCCCACAGTGGGGACATCTGGAAGCAAAGAATACAAAGTCCCTGAAGGCCCTACTGAAGTCTTTGAAGGCAAACCTGAAATCAAACCAGTCAAAGGGGTCCTCTTCAAAACAAAAAGAGCAAAAGAATTTGCCGTTGACCACTCTTTGGCACTGCTGGCAGAAGGCCCGCCCACACCTGACACACACGCCTACTGCCTCAGCATCCGGGTGATTAAAACACTTCACTTCAGCTCCAACCCCTTTTGTGGCGGCAGAAGGTTTATTTTTTAAACCTTCTGCCACCCTTTTCTTTGATTTGTCACAGAGAAATGAACTGAGAAAGGTGTTTGAACCCCAGGATTAAACCTTCTTTTCTGCGCTCTCCCTCAAACACAGGGTCTTCGTGTTCGATGGACAGCGCCCCATCGTAACCCACATCCAGAAGGGCGGAGATAAATTGCTGCCAATCAATATCTCCCCATCCGGGGATTCTGAACCGCCACCAGCCCTTGCCCACTATTCCCTCCCGGGCCAGGATATCTTCTCGTATCTCAGTGTCTTTGGCATGGATGTGGTAGATCCTGCTGCCGTAGTCTTTGACAGCCTGGATGTAATCTATTCCCAGCAAGACCAAGTGCGAGGGGTCCAACCCCAGTCCCAGAGTCTCAGAGGGGATGGTATCAAACATAGCATCCCAGTCCGCCGGTCGGGAGCCACCTCCGCCGTGACAGTTCTCAAATGCTATCTTTATCCCCTTGTTGGAGGCCTTCTCTACAATTGGCGACCAGACTTCCTTGAACAGAGCGATACTTTGCTCCACAGAATCCCCTTCTCCCTTGCCCGGAAAGGTGGTGAACACCTTCACCCCCAACATCTCGCAGACATCTAAGGCCCTTAGGAGATACTCAGCCACCTGTTGGCCTCTGGGCCTGTCGGGATCTAAGGGATTGGAATAATGGCCAATAGCAGAGATACAGATCCTGTGTTTCTGCACTGTTTTTCTGATCTTATCGGCCTCTTTTGGGGTCAGTTTGGTGGCATCTAAGGTAGACCCCGGACCGGCTGAAAGAGACAGACTGGTGAACCCCACCTCAGAGGCGAACTTCACCTCCTCCTCTGAATAGTTGGTTAGAAATCCTAATTTCATGGTAAGCACTCCTTTCTGGAATTTCTGAGGCATTGGTTTAAAAACGTTATGAAACCCGACTATCATCAAACTGGTAAAATTTTTTCAACCCATGGACCTCCTTTCGCTTATGAATAGACATCTTCACAAGGCAAGATCTTAACAAATGAGTCCAGTTTTCGAAGACACCCAATGAAGAATGGCAAATTGAAAGATGCAAAATGAAGGGCAGGATCCTCTGGTGCCAGTTGAAAGCAAGCCCCTCCATTCAGCCTCCCTTTTCCAGCCTTGCCATCTCCTCCTCTACTATGCTCTCATCCAGTTTTTTGAACAGAGGATAGGGTTTGGGCAATTGTTGGCCGGGAGGCAATTGGCTGGGTGACCAGCTTAGCTGTCCCCCAGATTTTCTCCAGACCAACGCCTGGTGGCTCCTCTCTCTTTCCCGGAAGCTCTTAATCTCTATCTCTCCTATAATATTGCCCTCATATCCCAGCATTTGGTGCAGGGCCTGAGATGAGAAGGGGAGAAAGGGCAAGAAGAGAATCTTAAGGGAGTCAATGACCCGGAGACAGACAAATAGCGTTGTCGCTGCTGCCGGAGGGTTCGTTTTAATGGCCGCCCAGGGTGTTTTGCTGTCGAAGTAGCGGTTAGCCTCTGCGGTCAGTTTCATAACCTCACTCAGAGCAGCTTTGAATCGGCACTGTTCAATTAGCTGGCCCAAAGCGCCAAACCCCTCCTCTACCTTTGCCAGGATTGTCCGGTCGGCCTCGTCCAGTTTTCCCGGGGCCGGCACCTGCCGGCCGAAGTTCTTGTAGGTGAAGGTCAGTATCCGGTGAACTAAGTTGCCCCAGGTGGCCACCAGCTCATTGTTGTTGTGGAACCAGAAATCCTTCCAGGTGAAATCGGTGTCCCGACTCTCAGGGGCGTTGGCGGTAAGATAGTAGCGCAGGGAGTCGGGGCCATAGCGGGAAAGGTAATCCGGCAGCCATACAGCCCAGTTGCGACTGGTGGAGAATTTCTGCCCCTCGAAGGTGAGATACTCATTGGCAGGCACATCATAGGGTAGATTCAACCCCCCGTAGCCCATAAGCATAGCTGGCCAGATGATAGTATGAAAGGGTATGTTATCCTTGGCAATGAAGTAGTAACTCCGGACCGGTTTTTGCCACCACTGCCTCCAACTGTCGGGCTGGCCGTTGTTCTGGGCCCATTCAATGGTAGCCGAAAGGTATCCGATGACCGCCTCAAACCAGACATAAATGCGTTTCTGCTCGTAGCCTTTCACTGGCACCGGCACACCCCAGTCAATATCTCGGGTAATAGGACGTCCCCTTAGACCCTCTTTGAGCAGGTTCAGGGTGAAATTGGCTACATTGGGCCGCCAGTGTTTCTGTTTGCTCACCCAGTCCAAAAGGGGCTGTTCAAACTGAGAAAGGTCTAAGAAGAAGTGTTCTGTCTTGCGCACTGCCGGTCGACTCTGGCAGAACCGACAGCGAGGCTGAACCAGTTTTAAGGCATCGAAGGGCTTGCCGCAGTTGTCGCACTGGTCGCCTCTGGCCTCCGGGAAACCACAGTAAGGACAGGTGCCTTCTACATAACGATCGGGCAGAAACCTCCTGCAGCGTTCACAGTAAAAGGCCTCCATCGCCTCCTTGTAGATGTGCCCTTGGCTCAAAAGCTTCAAAAACATATCCTGTGCCACCTGATAATGGTTCTCTGTATCCGTGTAGGTGAACAGATCAAAGCTCAAACCCAGTTGGGCAAAGCAGCTAAGAAACTCGTTGTGATAACGCTCGACGATCTGCTGCGGCAACACTCCCTCCTGCTCTGCCCGGACAGTAATAGGAGTGCCGTGAGTATCGCTGCCGGAGACCATCAATACATCATTACCCTTTAGGCGATGGTAGCGAGCGAATATCTCAGCGGGCAGATAGGCACCAGCTATGTGCCCTAAGTGGCGGGAGCCACTTGCGTAGGGCCAGGCAACAAAAATACCAATCCTTTCGACCATTCTCCTCTCTTTCAGTTAAAAGCGATGGTTTCTAAACACCCCTTTCTCTACATTTCTGAGCCCTATTCCCACGAGCTTATTATCTTTTCGGCAAACCCCAGGCTTTCGGGCGTGTCTATATCTACCCAAAATCTGTCGGTTATCTCATAGGCTCGGACCTTTCTCTGTGTAGCCAAAGCCCTCACTGCATCGGAAAGAGAACAAAACCCTCTGCGGATGGTTCGTTCCAGCACCTTGAAGAAATTGGGAGAGCAGAGGAACATACCTGTATCTATCCCATTGTATTGCTCCAGATGTTTCCCTATATCTTCTATTTTCCCTTTGCGCACTTTTACTTTGGTGGCATCATGGATGTCAAAGATATTCTTGAGACTCTTGTCCACACAGAGTATGCTCTCTTCTCTGTCCAATTTGTGTCTTTTAAGCTCGGAAAGCGTCTTATGGTCAAAGAGGTGATCTGACATCAACAGGACAAAATTAGTTTGCAGTAAGGGTTTTGCCTTCAAAACAGAGATGCCATTAGGTTGCCACCACTGGGGATTGTCCACATATTCAATATTCACCCCAAGTCGGCTTCCGTTGCCCAATCTCGCTTTCAGCTTATGCCCCAGATACCCGGTGACAACGACTATCCGGTGTATCCCTGCCTTTTTCACCGAGTGAATAATCCGCTCTATCAAGGGGATGCCTAAAATGGGGATGAGAGGTTTTGGGGTACGGTGGGTGTAGGGTCTCAATCTTTTACCTCTTCCTGCTGCTATTATCAAAGCTTTCACTTCACATCACTCTCCTTCAGGTGTTTACACGCTCTCAAGGCATATACAACGGCTGTCACTGTAGCGTGAATCAGGATGGCGAACAAAGAGTAGAGAGGTGCGCCCAATATAACTCCCAATAGAATGTAATATATGTATATGTTCTTCCGGCCGTCGAACCTCCTGAACTTCCGATCGAAGGGGGCGCAGTCTGACAGGGAGATGCCCATAACCTCTTTGAACTGCATATAGCAATGGGTGGCGAATCCGTTGAACAGAACGATGCCCAGGGCTATTTTCAGCGGCGCTTGATTCCCAGCACCGGTTAGCGAAAATCTATCCGGGTGAGAAGAGAGAAACCAGGCTAAACTTATATACCAGGACTGTTCGAATAGGAAGTCAAAGGAGTGCTCTATGTTGCCCAATTTCGTCAATCTTCCCCTTATTCGGGCCAATTTTCCGTCCAGCCCGTCCATTACCGAGACTACATAAGTGAGAACTGAACCCGCCAGCAGATGGCCGGTGAGGAAAAGGAAAGTCACCAGATAAGCAACTATATTGGTCAGAACAGTCAGTTGATTGGGGGTAATCTTCAACTCGGACAGATAGTAGAGGATTTTGTTCTCTATGTGTCGGTTTATATACCAGGCATGGAAATCAAGGGTGCCTTTCTGAGTGGCCCTCACAAGCTCCCTTTTGCAAGATGCCAAATCCTTTTTTGAATCCACTCGACACCAGAAAGGCCTCACCTGACGCCTCATCCCAGGTACATAGGAGGGGATATCAAGGACATTCAACCCCTTAACCTCGAATCTCTCTGCTATCCGTTGAAGAGACTCTATCCAATTCTGCCCCTTATCAGCACACTCCTCCAGGAGAGGAAACACCTCTGGAGAGAGTTTACATAATCCGGTGAAGATACCATTTCCCTTCTGTATGCCTATCTGCCTTATTCTGTTGTTACTCACCACCACTTTTGTGGAGGTATCCGCACTGTGGTGGCTCCAGTCGTTATCGTAACATAAGGTTATCCCCTTTTTTTCTTTCAAATGTTCCAGTATCCGTCCATCAAAGACCAAATTGGCGGGAAGCAGTAGAAAATCCTCTTTTATAACATCTCTTGCGGCCAGAATTGCCTCTGTCAGTGTTCCTCCATCGTTGGACACTGTGACATACTCTATGTGAAGTCCTAAGTCTTCAACTCCCTTTAGGTGGCATTCTATCGTTTCTCTGTTGTAAGCAGAGAGAATAACCACCTCTGTCACCCCCGCCGAGGCCAAAAGCACCAGGGTTCTTTCCACTACGGAAGAACCGCAAAGCTTAAGAAAAGCTATTGGGCCTGCCTTGTCGTCAAGCGAGCTACTCTCTTGCACTACTGGAATTAAGGCCTTCATCTACTGCTCCAAACCGCAATACTTTTACGAACCGGGAATCGCCCGCACCTTCTCTCCTACTGAAGACTATTTTCTATAGCGGGTTATGATAATTCTCTCCACTGTAATCCAACTTCTTCTGCTATCTTCCTTCCAAAATCGCCTCCACCTTTGAAATTACATTATCTACAGTAAATCCGAACCTTTCAAAGAGGACTTTAGCGGGGGCAGAGGCGCCGAAGGTGGTTATCCCTATTACCTCGCCATCGGGCCCCACGTAACGGTGCCACCCCTGGGGGTAGGCCGCCTCTATCGCCAGTCTGGCAGTAACCTTGGGCGGAAGAATTGCATCTTTATAGGCTTGGGGCTGCTTCTCAAAGAGCTCCTGGCTTGGCATATTGACTACTCTGGCAGCAATCCCCTTGTTTGTCAGTTTTTCATAGGCTTCGGGGGCTAAATGGACCTCCGAGCCGGTGGCCAGCATAATGACTTCTGGCTCTCCGGAAGGTGGATCGACCAGAACATAGGCACCTTGCTTAAGGCCTGCGGCCGGGGCAAACTTTCCCCTATCTATAATTGGAAGTTTTTGCCTGGTTAGTATTAAAGCAATAGGTCCATCTCTGTTCTCCAACGCCACCTCCCAGGCTACTGCAGTTTCTGCAGCATCTGCCGGACGGATAACAGTCAGGTTTGGCACAGCCCTCAAACTCGGCAGATGTTCGATGGGCTGATGAGTGGGGCCATCCTCGCCAAGGCCTATGGAATCGTGAGTAAAAACGTATATTACAGGAAGTTTCATCATAGCAGCTAATCTTATAGCCGGCCGCATATAGTCGGAAAAGACCAGAAAAGTCCCGCCGTAGGGGATCAGGGCCTGGCTTAAAGCTATGCCATTTAGTATCGCTCCCATAGCATGTTCTCTTATGCCGAAATGAAGATTCCTTCCAGTGTGGTCGATCCCGAAGTCTCCAAGGCCTTTAAGATAAGTCTGGGTGGAAGGGGCAAGATCGGCAGAGCCCCCGATGAGATTGGGGATGTGAGGGGCTATGGCATTCAACACTTTACCCGAAGCACTCCGGGTTGCCACAGGGGTGTCCACTTCTTCAAAAGCAGGGATTTTCTCTTTCCAACTGCTTATAAATTTTCTTTCAGAGAACATCTGCCACTGCTGGGCCAGCTCAGGGAATTCTCTGCGATAGGCCTCGAATAGCTTTTGCCAGGCTTTTTCGTGTTCTTCACCCTGTTGGATGGCTTTGCGGAAGTGCGCCAAGACTTCCTGTGGCACATAAAAGTCGGGCTCCAAGGGCCAGTTCAGATTCTGCTTGGTGAGTTTAATCTCTTCGGGCCCCAAAGGCGCTCCATGGGAGGCGGCGGTGTCCTGTTTGTTAGGGCTGCCGTAGGCGATATGGGTTCTGGCGACAATGAGTGAGGGCCTTTCTTGCTCTCCCTGAGCTTTGGCTATCGCTTCGGCAATTCCCTTGAGGTCGTATCCATCTACATGCTCCACGTGCCATCCCAGTGCTGCAAATCTTTTCCCTACATCTTCGCTGAATGCCAGTTCGGTAGGGCCCTCTATGGTGATGTGATTGTCATCGTAAATATAGATGATCTTGCCGAGCTTGAGGTGACCGGCCAGGGAGGCAGCTTCTGAGGAGACTCCTTCCATCAGATCCCCATCGCTTACAATCGCATAGATGTGATAATCGAACAACGGATAGTCCGGGCGATTGAAGTATTCAGCAAGATATCGCTGGGCTATGGCCATGCCTACTCCTGTACCAAAGCCCTGTCCCAGTGGCCCGGTGGTAGTTTCAACTCCTGAACAGATGTCATACTCGGGATGTCCCGGGGTTTTGCTTCCCCACTGACGGAAGTTTTTTATCTCGTCGATGGAGATATCATATCCAGTGAGATAAAGAAGGGCGTAAAGTAGGGTCGAACCGTGGCCAGCAGAGAGAACAAATCTGTCTCTGCCAGGCCAGCGGGGGTTTTGAGGATTATGGCGTAAAAATTTCGTCCACACAACATAAGCTATAGCCGCTGCTCCCATAGGCATTCCGGGGTGTCCGGAATTTGCCTTCTCCACAGCATCAACCGCCAGCATTCTGATGGTATCGATACAGAGATCATCAACTTTGGTCTGCTCCATCCTCCTCCTCCGTTATGAGATTTGTGAATCTTATATCTTGACTTTGTCAGATTGGGGCATTGACTTTATAATGACAAAATCCAAAGCCCAAGCAGCTTTGGCTCCCCTTAGCTCCAAACGCCAGGGACTTTATAACCACAGAACTTACATTTGCCCTCTTTCAGGTTGACCTCTAACACGCTGTAACCTCTTCTCCTAACCACTACCTTGCCGCACTTCGGACAATAGGTATTTTCCGCCTCACTGCCAGCCACATTTCCAATATAGACATAATTTAAACCAGTCTCCTTCGCTATCTTCCTTGCCCTCTCCAGGGTCTTCACCGGAGTAGGGGGATAATTTCTCATCTTATAGGCAGGATAGAACCGGGAGAAGTGGAGTGGCACATCCGGCCCCAGGTTCTCTGCTATCCAGTTACATACCCCTTTGAACTCCTCGTCACTGTCGTTCTCTGTGGGGACAACCAAGTAGACAATCTCGAACCACATACCCAGTTGTTTCAAAAGCTTCAGGGTATCTAAAACCGGCTGCAATCTGGCAGAGCATATCCTCTCGTAATAGTTCTCGCTGTAGGCCTTCAGATCGATCTTCACTGCATCTAAATACCTACACCACTGCTCCATAGGCCTGGGGTTTATAAAGCCGTTGGAGACAACTACATTCTTCAGCCCCAGCTCCTTTGCCGCTATGGAGGTGTCAAGCACATATTCATAAAAAATCACTGGTTCTGAATAGGTGTAGGCGATCGATTTCACCCCTGCCTGCCGTGCCAACTGAGCTACCCTCTCCGGAGGCAGATAGACATTTCTCAACTGCTCAGGGCCTACCTGAGATATGTCCCAGTTTTGGCAGAACTTGCATTCAATATTACATCCAGCAGTGGCGATGGAGAAGGCACCTGTGCCTGGCAGAAGGTGGAAGAAGGGTTTCTTCTCTATGGGATCTACATGGACAGCACAGGGGTTGGCGTAGACCAAGGTATAGTAGGTCCCGTCTACATTCTTCCTCACTTTGCACAGGCCCTTTTGCCCCTCACCTACTGTACAGCCCCAGGGGCAGAGCTCGCATCTGACTGCTCTTCTGCCCAACTTCACATAGTGCATTGCCTCCTTGGCTACAAATATGTGCTTGCGGTCCGCAATGTCAGACGAGGCCTCTGCCTGTCCGAAAGGCCGAACCATATCCATAATCTGGGAGACCAAGGCCAGGGAGGCTCCCTTTTCTGCTATGTCGCAGAGAAACCGCCGTCTCGATATCTCCGAAGCCATCAAAATCACCTCCCAATCTTTTTATTATAAATAAATATCCGGCTAAACGCAAGACAAAAATGTCCCCGGCTCCTCCGGTGGCCTCTGCTGTCATCCACTCTCCTATGAACCCCTGTACTCCGAAGGGATTTCAAAAAATGGCTTGACTTTTCCATATTTTTGGATATCTTTACCTAAGGGTAAAAAGGCCCTCCCCTGAGCTTTACACTCTCCCCCCTCCAGTAGGTATCCAAAACAGGAGCGGATTTAGTAAAAAAATAGCATAGGGTCTTGTAATATGGCAAGTTTTGCAGCAGAAAAAGTGACTGATGAAATAGTCGATATCCTCAAACAGCAGGTCAATCTGAGCCCGACTCAGATCAGAGATGCACTGGGAACTCCCCCCACGGCCGAGCTGGGGGATTATGCCTTTGGCTGTTTCACACTGGCTAAAGAATGGAAAAAATCCCCGGCTGTCATAGCTCAGGAGTTGACAAAGAGATTAAAACCACAAAATTACATCAAAGAGATTGAAAACGCAGGGCCTTATATCAACTTCACTGTGAACAAAGAGAAATTCACTGTGCTGGTTTTAAAGGAGATATTCGCCCTGGGAAGCTCTTATGGCAACTGGGATGTGGGAGCTGGAAAGACAGTGGTGGTGGATTTTTCCTCGCCCAATATCGCTAAGCCCTTCGGGGTCGGACACCTCAGATCTACGGTAATTGGAAATTCTATCTGTAAACTCTACAAGTCCTTAGGGTACACTTGTATTGGTATCAACCACTTAGGGGACTGGGGAACCCAGTTTGGAAAGCTCATTGTGGCTTACAAAAAATGGGGGAAGAAAGAACAACTAAAGGCCGAGCCAGTCCGACAACTGTACAATCTTTATGTGAAGTTTCATGCTGAGGCTCAGAAGGAGAAGTCATTAGAAGAGGAGGCCAGGGAGTGGTTTCGGAAGTTAGAGGCAGGAGAACAGGAGGCCACCCGTCTATGGCGCTGGTTCCGAGACATCAGTCTAAAAAAGTTCCAGAGAATCTACGACATATTAGATATACATTTTGATTCCTATGCCGGGGAGAGTTTCTACAACCCGATGTTGGCCGAAACAATAGAGGAGGTGAAGGCTGCTGGTTTTGCCCAGGAAAGCCAGGGGGCGTTGATCGTCGATCTGAAGAGATTTGGAATGCCCCCCTGCCTGCTGCGTAAAACTGACGGTTCAACCCTGTATGCCACCCGGGACATCGCCGCAGCAATATACCGGTTCAACACCTACGGCTTCGATAAGATGATCTATGTAGTGGGGGCAGACCAAAAACTCCACTTTCAACAAATCTTTAAGGTTCTGGAATTGCTCGGCTACCCCTGGGCGAACGCCCTGGTGCATGTGCCCTTCGGTCTGGTGAGATTTGGAAATGGTAAAATGTCCACCCGGAAAGGGAATGTCGTCTTCTTAGAGGAGGTGTTCCAGAAGGCGGTTGAGCTGACAGAGAAGATAATAGAAGAAAAGAACCCGGAGCTGGGAGATAAACGGGAGGTTGCCACACAGGTGGGAGTGGGCGCTATTGTCTTCAACGATCTGAGTACCAAAAGAATGAAGGATGTGGACTTCTCCTGGGATAGAATGTTGAACTTCAACGGACAGACAGGGCCATATGTTCAGTATACCTATGCCCGGTTCTCCAGCGTCCTCAGGAAATACGGTCGCCAGGTGGACGATAATGTGAACTTCTCTCTGCTCAACTCGGATATGGAAACGGGGCTGGTCAAGCTGTTAAGTAGATTTCCGGAGACCGTCAAGAGAGCAGCCGACGAATACGAGCCCTCAGTGGTAGCCACTTACCTTCTGGACCTTTGCGAGGCAAGCAACCGATTTTACAACCACTTCCGGGTACTCTCCGAGGATCTGGAGACTACAAAGGCCAGAGTGCTTCTGGTCTGGTGCATCAGGACAGTTCTGGGGAAGGCCCTTAAACTTCTGGGCATGAAGACACCAGAGAGGATGTAAGTTCAAGGGAGATGAGGCTTAAGATGTTTTTCAAAATACTGCTCTGGGGTTTGATTCTCCTTTTGCTCTACAAAGCAATCAGCTTCCTTTTGGGGGGGATAGGGAATATTTCCAGATACCATAAGAGGGAAAACCCTTCTGGCGACATAGATATTGACGAATCAAAGATAGAAGACGCCGACTTCCGAGAGATAAAGAACTCTGAAGAGAAGTTATAACCGACTGCAAATCTCTAAATGTCCTCCTGTAGGGAAATAACCTGGCGAACAGAGAAATGGGAAAGGCAGAGATAATCGGACAGATTATAAATCTATCGGGGTGCAAAAAGACCACGGTAACCCGAGTGGTGGAATCGATGCTCTCGGTGATAAAAGAAGCCATAGAACGCCACGAACCTATACAACTACGAGGCTTTGGGAGCTTTAAGGTGGTACGGAGGAAAGCCCGGGCAATTGTTCACCCGGCTACCAGAGAGAAACTGCAGCTTCCCCCCAGAGATGAACCCCAGTTTGAACCCTACCCTAAGTTCAAGAAAGCGGTGATGGAGGCTTTTGGGCAGAAAACCGATGTCGATTTAGAACATCGCCTCCGAGAGGCCAGAGCGGAGGTCGAAAGGGGCAATGCCCTTCAGGCGGTGAAGATCTACAACTCTATGCTGAGCCAAAAACCCCGCGAGTTCAGAGCACGGATTGGGTTGGGACTGGCCTACGAATCGATGGGCGAACACCAAAAAGCAGCAGAGGAATATAAGAAGATCCTCAGGCTTCAACCCGATAATGTAGAAGCGCACTATAACTTAGGAGCTGTCTACTGGGAGATGGGTTTGATTGATATAGCCCAGGAGGAGTTCAAAAAGGCCTTAGAGCTTGCCCCCTCCAGTGCTGAGGCCCACTACAATATGGGCCTGGCCCTCTATAAAAAGGGACTTTACGAAAAGGCAATCTCGGAGCTGGAAAGAGCAGTACAGATCGATCCTGAATCCACGAAATCCTATTACTACCTGGGTGCCTCTTACAGCCAGCTACAGATGCACGAGAGGGCCATCGAAGTGTTTGAACAACTGTTGGAGAAAGAACCACATAACAGAAGTGTATTCTGGCAGTTAGGACTTTTGTATGACAAAGAAGGACGCCATGAAGAGGCAGTGAGGATGTACAGAAAGGCTAACGCACCTGCAGAAGAGGAAACGCCATCGGAGGGGAGCGATAAGTACAGAGAATAGTTTTCTTTCTGGCTTGCTCTTGCGGAGGAGAAGAGTGACCTACCAGCAACTGCTTTCTTCGATAAAACAGCGGGAATTTCTGCCGCTCTACCTGCTGGTCGGAGAGGGATTCCAACGGCAACAGGCTCTCTCTGCTTTAGTAACGGCTATTGTAGACCCCGCTACCAGGGATTTTAACCTTGATCTCTTCCACGCCGAGGAGGTAATCCCCAGCACGCTGGTAGAGGCAGTTTCCTCATTTCCCTTGATTGCGGAGCGGAGAGTGGTAGTGGTGAAAGAGTGCGATAAACTCCCTCCTAAAACACTGGAAGATTTGGTCAACATAGTCACTGCTGCCGGTCTCTCTACCTCGTTAATATTAGATGCCGAGAAGGTTGACTTCCGTAGGGATCCATTTCGTCAAATAAGAGCCAAAGGATGGACAGTCGAATTTAAGCCCCTTTATGACAATCAGATCCCCGGTTGGATTCAAAACAGAGCGAGAGAGAAGGGCAAACAGATATCGGAAGATGCGGTGGATCTGCTTCACAGCAGTGTGGGAACAGACCTGTGGGCTCTGGCAAATGAGATCGACAAACTCTGTCTTTTTGTGAAACAGGCTCCCTCAATTACCCGAGAGGATGTGGAGAAAGTGGTGGGTATTACCAAGAAGAACAGCATCTTTGAGCTGACAGACGCCATTGGAAACCAACAGAAGGACAGGGCGTTGTTTATCCTGGATCGAATGCTGGAGGCAGGAGAGAGTGCCACCCGGATCATCTTTATGATAACCAGGTACCTGAAGACTATAATTAGGGCCAAAAAAGGCATAGAGGAGCATCTGCCTCGTGAACAGATAGGAGAAAGAACAGGTATACACTCTTACTTTCTGGAGCGATTTCTGGCTCAGGCGAGAGGTTTCTCTGAAGCTCGAATAAAAAGGGGATTAGATGCCCTTCTGCAGGCCGATAGCAATCTAAAGCGGAGCTATCAGAACCCACGGCTTATAATGGAACTCTTAGTTTACCAGCTATGTGAATGATGCAAGAGACAGAGCACATACGACTTGAACAGCGCTGGGTTTTCCCCCCAGAGCCTCCCCGAGAGCAATTGGAGAGGTTAGCGGCAGAACTTAAAGTGCCGTTGATCATCGCCAGGGTTCTTTGGAACCGCGGCATAGAAAATTTTGAAGGCTCTAAAAGGTTTTTGCAACCCTCACTGGAGAACCTGCACGACCCGTTTGCAATGGCAGATATGGAAAAAGCCGTAGAGCGACTCAGCAAGGCTATCGACTCCGGAGAGCAGATTATGATCTACGGCGATTACGATGTCGATGGAGTCACTGCCGTCTCTTTTCTGCTGAAGATTCTGAGAAATTTCGGGGCTCCTCTTTCCTTCTATATTCCAGACAGGCTGACCGAAGGCTACGGTATCTCCAGGGAAGGTATTAAAGAGGCCCAAAAAAGAGGGATATCTCTCATTATCTCAGTTGACTGTGGCATAACCGCAGCGGAGGAGATACAACTGGCCAGGGAGCTGGGTATGGATGTCATCGTCACCGATCATCACCAGCCGGCAGAGGAACTTCCCGAAGCGGTTGCAGTGCTTGACCCCAAACGGGACGGCTGCCCCTATCCCTTTAAGGAGTTAGCCGGAGTAGGGGTGGCGTTCAAATTGGCCCAGGCCCTCTTCCAGAAGAGAAACTTGGATGAGGCCCAACTTTATGAACATCTCGACCTAGTAGCCTTGGGCACTGCTGCCGACATTGTGCCTCTCAGAGATGAAAACCGAGTGCTGACCAAACACGGAATAGATAGGATGGCGGTCACCAGTAACCTTGGACTCAAGGCCCTGTTAGAGAACACGGGATTAACTGGCAAGCTTCTGGGCACAGGACACCTGGTCTTTATCATTGCCCCTCGGATTAATGCAGTTGGACGTATGGGGAGTGCCGGACGGGCGGTAAGACTCCTAACCACCGAAAATGAGGGACAGGCTCGCAATATCGCCAAGATACTGGAGTCGGAAAATAGGAAGAGAAAGGGAACGGACGACCAGATCTTCTTAGAGGCCTCCCAAATGGCCAGAGAGAGTGTCGACCGGGAATCTAACCCCGCCATTGTGCTCGCCTCTGAGGGGTGGCACCCCGGGGTGATCGGAATCGTGGCCTCCAGGCTTGCCGAGGAGTTCTATCTGCCCACCATACTGATAGCTCTGGATGGGGAAGAGGGGAGGGGGTCGGGTCGCAGCATCCCCGATTTCGACATCTATAAGGCCCTGAAAAGGTGTAAATCCAACCTTCTGGGCTTCGGCGGACATAAATACGCTGCCGGGCTCACCATAAAGAGGGAAAAGATAGAGCAGTTCAGAGAAGATTTCCAGACGGTAGCAAGGTCGGTGCTGAGCCCTGAGCGGCTGATACCTAAAGTTAAGATTGACGCTGAGCTTAATCTCAGTCAAATCGACCACCGACTGCTCAGATTGCTCAGATATTTCGCCCCCTACGGCCCCCAGAACATGAGACCGGTTATGGTCTCCAGGAACTTAGAGGTGGTAGGTACCCCGATGGTAGTGGGTAAGGAACACCTCAGATTTAAGGTCCGTCAAGGCGGAACCGTCTTCAATTGCATCGGCTTCAGAATGGGCCACCTCCTCTATCGCCTCATTCCTGGGGAGAAAAACCTGGACATGGTATATGTGATTGAAGAAGATCAATGGCAGGGAGAACGAAGGATTCAACTTCGTGTAAAAGATATAAGATAAGGCAAAGTTAAAATTTCTGTGAAAATGGAGAAGAGAATGAACCACAGAGTACACAGAAGTTAGAGGTGCTTCTCCGTGTAGTCCAAAAGAATTTCCACTGAAGGAGATTAGACAACGGATTATATCAGGTGTGATTACAATTAATATATCTCTGATTGACTCGTAAAAACTCCAGAGTATTCCCTCTCCCTTGAGGGAGAGGGCAAGGGTGAGGGTGAAAGTCTCGATATTTCAAAGACTTTTCCACCCCTTCCCCTTTACCCTGTTAGATAAGATCCTCTATCTAACAGGGTGAATCCCCTCCCCCAGGGGAGGGAAAATACGACTTTTTACGAACGGATCATCTCTGTGTTCTCTGTGATAGAAGATATTGACAATATATACGATAAAATCAGGGGGAGAGAGATGTCATTTCCAAAAGCGGAGAAGATATGGTTTAATGGTAACTTAGTAGACTGGGACGATGCCCGTATACATGTGTTGTCCCATGTTGTTCACTATGGCTCCAGTGCCTTTGAGGGGTTCAGGTGTTATGAGACTAAGCGAGGGCCAGCTTGCTTCCGCTTAAAAGACCATCTGCGTCGCCTTTTTGACTCCTGTAAGCTGTACCGGATGAAGATCCCCTATTCGCTGGAAGAGCTTTCGCAGGCTGTTCTGGGGACAATCCGTGCCAACCGGCTGCGGAGCTGTTATGTGCGTCCTATTGTCTTTCGGGGCTATAATTCCTTAGGAGTAGATCCTACCCCCTGTCCAGTTGAGGTAGCCATCGCTACCTGGAGATGGGGAAAATACCTGGGAGCCGATTCCGATCAGAAAGGAGTCGCTGTCCGGGTATCCTCGTGGAATAGAATGGCTCCCAACACCCTGCCGGCTTCGGCAAAGGTGGCTGCTAACTATATGAATTCCCAACTAATCAAACTGGAAGCCCTGGCCGATGGCTACGCAGAGGGAATTGCCTTAGACCCCTACGGGTATCTCAGTGAGGGCAGCGGAGAGAATATCTTTTTGGTCAGAGATGGAGTGCTGTTTACCCCTCCTCTTGCCTCCTCTATTTTGCCTGGAATCACCAGGAGTACGGTAATCACCATAGCCAACGATATGGGCATACCAGTCAATGAACAACTGGTTCCCAGAGAGATGCTCTACATCGCCGACGAAATATTTCTCACTGGCAGCGCAGCCGAGATCATACCAGTATGCTCGGTCGACAGGATCCCAGTGGGAAATGGGCACAGAGGGCCAATAACGGAGAAACTACAGAAAGAGTTTCAAGCCATCACCTCTGGGGAAAAAGAGGATCGGTACGGCTGGCTCACTTTTGTATACTGAACCTGCAATGAGAAGAATAGCAATCATAGGCGCCGGCAATATGGGGCAGGCCCTGACCGCTGGGATCCTGGATGCAGGGCTAACACCGCCCCAGGGAATAACCCTTGCCGATGTAGATACTGCCAAGCTGAGAAAAGTTAAAGAGAGCTGGAAAGTCAACATCTCAAAGGAGAATCAGGAGGCGGCTGAGGTCGCCCAGATCATTATCTTGGCGGTTAAACCAGGAGTGATCAGCGGGGTGCTGGAGGAGATTGCCCAGGTACTCACTCCTCAGAAACTCCTCATCTCCGTGGCTGCCGGGATTACCACCTCTTCTATCGAGGCACAACTGCCCCAGCGGGTTCCGGTAGTCCGGGTTATGCCCAATATGCCCGCTCTGATCCGAGAGGGGATATCTGCACTCTGCTGGGGCAAATATGTGAAAGAGCATCATATTCAACTGGCCTCCGAAATACTGAGCTCGGTAGGAGAGGTAGTAGTGGTGGAGGAGGGGCAGATGGACGCTGTCACTGGACTCTCGGGCAGTGGCCCTGCCTATGTCTTCACCCTAATTGAGGCCCTCTCCGATGGGGGTGTGAAGGCAGGGCTTCCTCGGAAGCTCGCCCTGAGACTAGCAGTGCAGACTGTCCTGGGGGCTGCGAAGATGACTGCCCAAACTGGGGAGCACCCGGCCGTACTCAGAGAGGAGGTAACCTCCCCAGGGGGAACGACCATCGCGGCCCTACACCAGTTGGAGGCGAAAGGCTTCAGAAATGCCCTCATAAGCGCAGTTGAGGCAGCCGCAGAAAGATCCAGAGAACTACGCATAAAAAGTGTGTGAAGTACAAGTACAAAGTGGAAGAGATAATAACTTCACATTTTAGGTTCACTTCGCACCTGCTTTGTGAGCTAAGATTCCAGAGAACAAAAGGAGTATTGCCAAAATCACTGGCAGAAAGCACCCACAATGATAATTCTACCTGCCTTGGACCTGAAAGATGGGAAATGCGTCCGCCTGCTCCGAGGAGAAAAACACCGGCAGACTGTTTATTCAGACGATCCGGTGAAAATGGCACTTAAGTGGCAGAGCCAAGGAGCTAAGTACCTCCATTTAATAGACTTAGATGGGGCATTCCAGGGAGAGCCGAAAAATATAGAGATCATAAAGAACATTCGCCACAAGATTCAGATTCCGATAGAATTAGGCGGAGGCATCCGGAATATGGGCTCTATAGTGAAACTGCTTTCCCTGGGCTTGGACCGCATAATCCTGGGCACCGTGGCAGTATCTGATCCCGATTTAGTTAAAAGGGCAGTCGAGCGTTTCGGCCCGGAGAAGATTGTGGTGGGTATCGACGCAAGGGGAGAGAGGGTAGCGGTTAAAGGCTGGGAGGAACTTTCGGAGATCTCCGCCTTAGAATTGGCCCTCAGGATGAGGCAGACAGGCATCGAGCGGATTATCTACACCGACATCTCCCGTGACGGGACAATGGCTGGCCCTAACACTACGATTGCAAAAGACTTAGCTCAGAGAAGCGGCCTTAAGGTGATTCTCTCCGGGGGTGTCTGTAGCCTGGAGGACATTATGCGTGTTTCTCAGTTGGAGAGATTCGGGATAGAGGGGGTAATTGTGGGAAAGGCGCTCTATGAGGGGAAAGTGAACCTAAAAGAAGCAATCCAAGCAGTCTGTTAAACCCTTTCTGCTTTCTCAGAGTATCTTGTTCATCACTAAGCCGCTGGGGACCTTGGGATAAAAATAGGTCGACTTAGGTGGCATTCTCTCACCCTGACTGGCCACCGCTTCTAACTGTTCTGCTGTCACTGGCTTGAGGAACAATGCCAGTTGATACTGCCCCTCGTCGACCAGCCTGATTGCCCTCTGGGCATCAGCAGCGTAGAGAATCTCTGTATCAGTGGGTTGTATCCCAAGGATATGTCGGATCACCAGTGAGTGCAGTATCGCCACATCTAATCTCCTCCACTGAGCTGACTTGGGCTCGGTGACAAATTTATCTACCAGCTTTTGATCCTTCAGTTTCAAGAGAAAGAGCTTCTTCGAGGCATAAAGGCCGAAGCTCTCTTCCTGCTTCTCTTGCAACCGGCCCAACATATTCTGCGGTGGATATTCAATGGGTTCAAAACAGAAAAATTCCTCTAACCGGGAGAGAAACTTCTCCAGTTCAAATTGGGCAATCCCTCTGAGCACCCGATGCACAGGTAGAATGGTAAGGCCAGAGTTGGAGAGGTTGGTGAAATACATAAGCACGTAGTCCCAGCTGCCTGTTTGTCCTGGATTCCTACGGCGCATCTCGTCTCGGAAGGCTAAGGCTGTCTCGTAGCGGTGATGGCCATCGGCAATAAAGATCACCTTTTGCTCCATTTTTTCCACCACCTGCTCGATCAGCTCTGGCTCCGTGATTCTGTATATCTCTCGCTTCACCCCATCGGGGTTGGTAACCCTGATATCAGGACTGTCTCCAATACAGGGCACAACTGTTTTTTCTATACTCAGTTCTGGATCTGAGTAAAGGGAGAAGATAGGGCTGAAGTTAGCCTTACAGTTGCGAATAAGACCCATTCGGTCTATCCGGGCCTTCTCTATGGTGTTTTCGTGAGGATAGATTACGCCAGAGGCGAATTCCTCTAAGCGGGCCAGGGCGATAAATCCCCATCGGATCTTCTCCTCCCCGGTGGGGAGACTGTAGGTTTCCCGACATACATATATCGCTGGCTTGGGGTCTTGCACTAAGACTCGTTCTCCAAGCCACCTGTTCCAGAATCTACAGGCCCTTGTGTCCCTGTTCTCCTGCTCATTATCTCCAGGCAACTGCTTACCAAAAATCAGTCTGACGACATTCCACTGGCTGCGTCGGTAAAGCTCCTCCTGGAGTTCAGGGGAAATCACATCCCAAGGGGGAGCTACGACTGAGTCCAGATCGCCTACCTTTTCCTCATTATACACCACTGCCCGAAAGGGAATAATCTGCGCCATATCACCTCCTAAAGTAACACTCTAAGTTTGGCAAAATAATAAGGGTTTATAAATTCTAAGCTCCGAATCACAAATTCCAAATAAATTCAAAACTCCAAGCTCCAAACTTTCCGCAGGACAAACTAATACATTCCCACTTACCCTGTTATGGGCCCGGTTCTATCGGCGTCTGCAGACACCTCCCACATCTTTTTAAGCAAGACAGACTATGAGGCCTCAGGCACGCCTGACTATAGCAGGGGTCGTTTGAACATTTGAATTTTGGTTATTGGAACTTGTTTGGGATTTGGAGTTTGTTGCTTGGAGTTTACAAAAGCTTGGTTAATTTTTCTTGTTCACTGTTCCTTCTGGATCTCCTCTAACAGGGCATCTACAAGCTGGGTTTCTTTCACCTTTTTTATCACCTTGCCCTGTTTGAAAACCAGCCCTTCTCCTTTTCCGCCGGCGATGCCGAAGTCGGCCTCTCTTGCTTCTCCGGGACCGTTGACCACACAGCCCATCACGGCGATCTTAAGCGGTTTTTCTATATTCCTCACCCTCTGTTCCACCTCTTCGGCCAACGGGATCAGGTCAATCTGGGCCCGGCCACAGGTGGGGCAGGAGATAACTATAGGACCCCTTTGCCTTAATCCCAAAGACTTTAAGATCTCAAAGCCCACCTTCACCTCTTCTATCGGGTCGCTGGTGAGAGAGACCCGGATGGTATCGCCGATTCCCTGAGCAAGCACTGTCCCAATGCCCACTGCCGATCTTATGCTGCCGGCTTTCAAAGTGCCCGCCTCGGTGACCCCCACATGCAAGGGATAGTTCACCTTCTCAGAGATCAGCTCATAAGCGAGAATAGTTACCGGCACATCGGAGCTTTTGAGAGAGATGACTATCTCCTCGAATCCCAGTCTTTCTAAGATAGCCACATGTCTTAGGGCGCTTTCCACCATAGCCTCGGCGGTGGGCCAGCCGTATTTCTGCAGAAGCTCTTTCTCCAGAGAGCCGGAGTTAACCCCAATTCTGATAGGGATTTTTCTCTCACTAGCAGCTTTTACTACCGCCTCTATCCTCTCCCTTGAGCCGATGTTTCCCGGATTGATGCGCAGTTTGTCCACCCCAGCCTCCACAGCGGAGAGGGCCAGACGGTAGTCGAAGTGGATATCCGCCACCAAGGGGATGGCGATTTGGTGTTTGATTTCCGACAGAGCCTTAGCGGCGGCCTGATCCGGCACCGCCACTCTCACGATCTCACAGCCTGCCTGCTGGAGGCGATGAATCTGCCCTACTGTTGCGTCTATATCCCTGGTGTCAGTATTGGTCATCGACTGCACCGTCACCGGGCTGCCGCCCCCTATGGGGACATTGCCCACAAGGACTTTCTTGGTAAGTTTTCTTTGCATAACCTCAAGATTCACAGAAAACTGTGGAAGAAACAGTCAGTAGGCAGTAAGGAGTAAGCAGTAAGGACCAAGAGGCAACCAATTGCCCGTTCACCTACGCAGGGAACATACTGGTGCTACACCCCTGCTTTTTCCCCTCTCCCTCGGCTCTATCCACTGCCTCTGCCACCAGATCACCCACCTGGGAGGTGGAGTAACCCATCTTGCCGGCAGACATACTTTTAAGCTTTGTACTCACCACCTCTATGATGGCCTTCTCCAGAGCCTGGGCTGCCTTTTTCTCACCCAGCACCTCTAACATCATCTGACAGGCAGAGATGGCGGCTATTGGATTTATCATCCCTTTGCCGGCATACTTGGGGGCAGAGCCGCCGATAGGTTCAAACATTGAGACCCCCTCGGGGTTTATATTTCCTCCGGCAGCAACCCCCAGTCCCCCCTGGATTATGGCCCCTAAGTCGGTGATGATATCGCCGAACATATTGTCGGTGACGATGACATCAAACCATTCCGGATTTTTCACCATCCACATACAGGTGGCATCCACATGGGCGTATTGGCGCTTTATGTCGGGGTAATCCCTTTCTCCTATCTCGTGGAAGGCCCTCTCCCATAGGTCGAAGGCATAGATGAGGACATTAGTTTTGCCGCACAGAGTGAGGGTCTTCTTTCTGTTTCTTTGACGGCAAAACTGGAAGGCATATCGGAGGCATCTTTCTACTCCCTTGCGGGTATTGATTGACTCTTGAATAGCCACCTCATCGGGAGTGCCCCTCTTAAGCACTCCTCCGGCGCCAGCATAAAGTCCCTCAGTATTCTCTCTTACCACCACAAAGTCTATGTCCTCAGGGCCCTTATCTCGCAGAGGAGTCCAAACCCCAGGGTAGAGTTTAACCGGACGCAGGTTGATGTATTGATCCAAGGAAAACCGGAGCTTCAACAGAATGCCCTTCTCTAATATCCCGGGCTTGACATCGGGGTGGCCAATTGCCCCCAAGTAGATGGCATCAAACTGCCTCAACTCTCCGATTGCTGAATCTGGCAGTGTCTCGCCCGTTCTCAGGTATCTCTCGCCTCCGAAGTCGAAGGTTGTTATCTCGTATTTAAATCCGACTTTCTGGCTTACTGCCTTCAAGACCTTCAGTCCTTCGGCAACAACTTCCGGACCGGTTCCATCTCCTGGAATTACAGCTATTTTGTGCAACCTAACCCCCTATTTTTATTGGTATAGTGTAATTTACCGCCAGGGATGCAAAAAAGGCAAAGAAAAGACCCTTTTGTCATTGGAAAGACAAGATTATCTCTATCTAATGTGTTTTCTCTTCGCTATCTGTAAGGTGGTATAAAAACAGTTTTACTCAGCCTCATCCTCTATGTCCAACCACACCTCTTGTTTCTTGTGAGCAATATGAAGGCTCAGTGCCAGTCCTCCGTAAAGCACGGCCGCGCTTATGATGAACATCACCCACATTGGAGGGGTAAAGTTGACCAGCAGGGCGATCAGGCCAACTGCCAGTGATGCAGGCAATGAGAACCTGAGGAACGCCTTCTTATCCATCAGCAGAACACCAAGGTTAACCGCCAGGATCACTACCAGCCATCCTCCTACAGTCAGTGCCCAATGGGGATAACCTCCGTATGGCTTTTTGAGTTCCTCGATAAGAGACCAGAGTATGATGGCCCCTAAAAGCAGCGGGGTGAGGAATTTCACACAGAGGTTCCACCACCGGCCGATCTTGACCTCTGAGTGTCGATTTACATAGTTTCGGAACCGTTCGGCTCCGAACAGATAAGCGATGACCACCGCCTCCATAAACCCCACGGCCGCTAGGCCGAAATTGTTAACAAAGTGGTCCACAATGTCCAGCCAGTAAAGCCCGGCTCCAGTGGTGAATATCAACCCCAAGGCAAAGGCGGGCACAGAGACAATCCAGGTGGCCCTGCTCTGGCTCAGGTTCCACTTATCTCGTATGGCTGCCACTGCCGCCTCCACCAGAGAGAAGGCCGAGTCAATGCCCAGGGTCAACAGGGTAAGGAAGAACAGCACCCCGAACAGGGAGGGCACCCCAGGCAGAAGCGATATCGCCTCCGGGTAGGTCACAAAAGCCAATCCCGGTCCACCTGCAACCACCTTTTGCACCCCCATACCAGTGGCCTGGGCGAAGTAGCCGAGAATGCTAAAGACAGCAAATCCAGCAAAATAACTGGTCCCACAGTTGGCAAACGAAGTGATCAGGGCGTTGTTGTTCACATCGGACCGCCTGGGCAGGTAGCTGGCGTAGGCAATCAGGATTCCAAAGCCCAGACTTAAGGAGAAGAATATCTGACCGTAAGCCGCCAGCCACACCCTGGGCTCAAGCAGTTTTGAGAAGTCCGGAGTCAGGTAGTATTTGACGCCCTCCATAGCTCCGGGCAGTGTCAGTCCCCGTACCACGAAGAGTGCAAGCAAAATAACCGGCATAGGCACAGTGATCATCACCACCTTCCCTACCCTTCGTACTCCGTGCCGTACAATCCAGATGATGCTGACCCAGGTGAGCGTCAGGCCCAATACCACCGGCCATCTGATGCCACCCAGTTTCCCCGGCCCCTCAGTCAGCCGGAGGAATCTGTGATAGAAGAAATCTTGAGCTTCTCCCTTCCAGGATAGTGAGACAGAATAGTAAAGGTAGTTCCAACACCAGGCCATCACCACCGCATAGTAAACCACGATAATAAAACCGACCAAGATTGCCCACCAGCCGAGCCATTCCCATCTTTTCCCCACCTTGGCAAAGGAATAGGGAGCAGAGCCTTGCATCTTCTGCCCTAAGCCATACTCCAGGATCATCAATGGGATACCCGCCGTCAGAAGGGCAACCAAGTAGGGGATCAAAAACGCCCCGCCTCCGTTTTGATAGGCGACAAACGGGAACCGCCACACATTTCCCAATCCGACAGCCGAGCCGATAGCGGCCATAGTGAAGGCCGCCCGGTTCATCCAGCGATCTCTACTCACCTCGGCCATAGACACTCCTTTCTGCTCGCTGGCTCTTTGTTACCCTGTTTCAAGGATTCCTTCGCCCTCACCCCGACCCTCTCCGTTCAAGAGAGAGGGAGAAATTTAAACTTCTTACAGCTCAATCATTCTTAGCCGACGCCGATTGTCGCTTCTCTTTGCCGAATGTATTCTAACAGTCCTCCCGCTTTAAGCATCTCCAGAGCGAAGTCTGGCAGTGGCGCGAAACGGTAAGTCTCTCCCTTGGTACAGTTCTGGATTAGTCCCGCCTTGAGGTCTATCTCCAACTGGTCGCCGTCGGAGACTCTATCTGCAATCCCTGGGCACTCAAGGGCCAGGAATCCGTTGTTAATGGCGTTGCGGAAGAAGATGCGGGCGAAGCTGTTGGCTATGACTGCTCTTACTCCAGCACCCCGCAAGGCCCAGACGGCATGTTCCCTGCTTGAGCCACAACCAAAGTCGTCGGAGGCGATTACAAAATCACCTGGCTTGACCTTTTTGATAAACTCCGGGTCAATGTCCTCCATAGCGTGCCGGGCCAGCTCTGCCTCTTGGTCGGTGTTTAAATACCGGGCAGGGATGATCTCATCGGTGTTGATGTGGGGCCGCTTGTAAACGTGGGCGTAACCTCTCCAGATTTCAGACATTGACCTTCTCCTCTCTTTAGAACCTCGCGTGTTTATCTGAACACTGATTTTATCTGTCCCCAGGTTGAATTCGCCACCGCTGTATGCTTGATCCCGTATTCGGTACTATTTACCTTTGCATAAGTTAGTGACCATACTATTTGTGAGATTTCGTGGATTTCATTTACACGCCAATTATTCACTCTAACAAGTCCGGTGTCTCTGGCAAAGCAGAGAGTTTCTTCTCTACTACTTCCGAAAAGCATCTCATAGTAACGGTAGTATATATGGCAGATCGCGTCTTCAAAAATTCCAGCGGGAGTATCAATCGAACTTGTACAGCTTATCCATCCTTCAAAACTATCTGGAAGAAAACGCCAAGGTAGACAAACATCTTTTTCCAGAGTATTCACTACCACATGGTACTTTATGAACTCCCTTTGTGAATCTTTATCATACTCCCGAAGTGTATCCCCGGAAGCGTTGTATCTCTGGTAGAAGACTATTTTCCCCTCCTTGATCTCAAAATACTCCTTCCCTTCGAAAGTTACAATTACAGTGATTTTCCTCTCCATATAAGACGTATCTCTCAGACCTATTTCCTTTCTGTAGATGCTGTATTGCCATTGGTCCCCCACATGGAGGGGATAGTAATCTCTCAGACTCTCGGCAGAACACTTTCCTGTCGTAGATGATATTATAAAAGCAGTTACTGTTAACCACAACCATATTCTTGTTGCTCTCATGGATCTTCCACCCCTCATCCATTGGAATTATCTAAGCACTTCCCTTGGATCAGCGATGAACCCTTTTATTGCCGAGGCTGCTACAGTAGCTGGGCTGGCTAAATAGACTTCAGACTTAGGGTGGCCCATTCTTCCCACGAAGTTACGGTTAGTTGAGGAGATACAGCGCTCCCCCTCTGCCAATACTCCCATATAGCCGCCTAAGCAGGCGCCGCAGGTAGCAGTGGAGATGGCACAGCCGGCGTCGCTAAATGTGTCAAACAGCCCCTCTTCCATTGCCTGCCTCCACACCTGGGTGGTTGCTGGCACCACAATCATCCGCACCCAGGGGGCAATCTGCCTACCCTTGAGAATCTCCGCTGCAATCCGCAGGTCCTCTATCCTGCCATTGGTGCAGGAGCCCAGATAGGCCTGGTCGATCCGTATCTGCCCCACTTCAGAAACCGGATGCCCGTTGGAAGGCAGATGGGGAAAGGCGACCATCGGCTCCAACTCGGTGACATCTATCTCCACCACCTGGGAATACTGGGCATCCTGGTCCGAGTAAAAAGGCTCGAACTGTTTGTCAGTCCGGGCCCTGACGTAGTCGAAGGTTTTCTGGTCAGGGGCCATAATGCCTGTTTTAGCCCCTGCTTCTACCGCCATATTGGTGATCGTCATTCTGGCCTCCACGGAAAGCTCCTCTATCACAGGGCCGGTGAACTCCATGGCCTGATACAAAGCCCCATCTACGCCGATCTTGCTGATAATCTGAAGTATAATATCTTTTGAGTAAACACCCTTCTGGAGCCTCCCGGTAAGCACAAATTTGATGCTTGGGGGCACTTTAAACCACAGCTCTCCGGAATAGATGGCTGCTGCCAGGTCGGTGCTTCCCACGCCGGCGGCAAAAGCACCCAAGGCTCCGTGGGTGCAGGTGTGAGAATCTCCGCACACAATGGTTGTCCCTGGCAGTACAAACCCCTGTTCGGGCAGAATGGCATGGCATACCCCGTGGTGGCCTATCTCATAATAGTTCTTAATTCCATGCTGGTTGGCCCAATCTCTCAGCCTTTTCGCCAACTGAGCGCTTTTAATGTCCTTGTTTGGCACAAAATGGTCGGGGGTGACCACGATACTGTCAGGATTGAAAACCCTGTCCATCTCTTTTGACTTCAGCATAGAGATTGCCGGAGGGGTGGTCACATCATTACACAGAACTACATCCAGTTTGGCATTTATCAACTCCCCTGGCCTGACTTTGCTCCGGCCACAGTGGGCCGCCAAGATCTTCTCTGTTATGGTCATAGGCATGTGGATTACCTCTTAAGCTATTCTATTGGGGCATAGGTATCTCTAAAAACCGAGCTTACAATGCAAAATTATTGATCGTCATTCCGTGGTGACAAGCCGAATTTACCGCCAA
>CAZQSC010000004.1:0-23033 GCA_964595705.1 uncultured bacterium
TCCACCTTGGGAGCGGCCCCATAATCCGACTCGAAATGGGTCAGAATCCGCGCATCTTCGTAGTTTTGTCCGTCCATCTTCCTCGGAGCGGTGCAGTGGGCAAGGGTGACAATACCATTGTGAGGATAAGTAGGGTCGTTCAGGAATACAGGTTTTCCCGAAATGTGATGTAGCAGTATCCCAGAGGGGATGACGACGAAATCGGATTCACAAAATGCCAAATATCCCTCATCGTTGAGGAGGCTCAAAGTGAGACAGGCGGTGGTCTCTGCTATGGGTATTATGGTACTCATACACTCCCCTACGGTTATTGCTTTAGCATCGAATTCCCCTAATAAATCCTTGAAGACCCGATGGAGAAGGAAAGCATTGACCACAAATTTCTCCTCGGTCTCCAGAGAGATTTCTTTCTGTGATAGGTACTCCTCCGCTTGTCGTTGAGCCTGCTTCAGGAAATTGCTGTTGCCTTTAACTTCCTTTATCCTTCTTTCCAACTCCGGATAGGAAACGGTTATTATCTCTAGATTCCATCTCTGCTGAGCCAGAGAGACAGCCCTAGCCCCCTGTCCCCATCCGCCAGGGGGGCCTATGGAGATTATTTTACTTCCCAGCGTGTTCTTCAACCCGTATAGAGCCCTAAGTCTCCACATTAGTTCCTCAGACTCGTCCACAACCACATCGTCCACATCCATTCCTGACTGGCGGAAATTGTCCGTCCGTTTCCGCAGGAAGCTGGGGTGGACGACCTCATACCATAGGTAGAGGGGTCCGGATTTGTGTCTTACGAAGATAAGGCTCCATCTGCTGCAGGAGACGAGGGTTTCCAGAACCTTCTTGTCACCACCTGCAGCATAGATCAAGGTGATGTCGGAGGAGCTGAGCTCCTTCTTTGTCAGGGACACGTCATCCGATGTTCTCAGGGATGAAAGAGGGAGCACCTCTAAGGGGAAAGATGCGGACGAGGATAAGCTCTTCAGTTCTTCTTCGATCCTCCGGGCCTCTTTCTTTGCATCCTCCTCTGTCTGTAGCCCTCCCCAGGGCCGCCAGCTAGTTGCTTCTCTTCTCTGATAGACTCCATACGTCAAAACTGGCTTTACCTTAAGTTCCATTTCTCAAGTCTCCTTTCATTTATCAGTATAGGCTTCTGCAAAATGCAAAAATTGGTAGCGACAGGTCTCAGCCTGCCAGTCATAATTTCTATATTTATAGTGTCTTACGTAAGCTAAAGGTTGCGACTATCATTCTACCATTCATTTAAGATGTAAATTGTCTATTTTGCAGAACTCTATTGTCAGTAATTTCTTCACTTCTTTTTCCTAAGCGGATAATCCTTTTCGCCTGCCCGTATTGGCACCTTAAGCCAGTTTTCGGGCGGAACGAAGGGACAGGTGTACATCTCGCTGTATACGCACCAGGGGTTATAGGCCTTATTGAAGTCGAGTATCCATTTTCCGTCGGGCGTCCGGTCCCTTTCAGGGTTGAGATCAATATATCGCCCGGCACCGTATGTCTCCTTGCCTGAGGTTAGATCTCTGAAAGGGACGAAAAGTGTCTCCTCTTCAGAGCTACTCTTATAAGCTTGAAGAGTCACTTGCTCGTCGCCAACTTTGAACCTAAACTCACCCCATCTGATGAACTCCTTCTCCTCCCCTTTCGAATAGGCAATCTTTATCCTTGTCTTTTCCTTATATTCATGCAATTCAAGCTCAAACCTATAGCTTGGCTCAGGGGGGAAGTAATCGAGTCCTTTAAAATTAACCTGGTCTTCAGGAGGTATAGGTGATTGCCAATGCTCAGCGAAGAATCTATCCTTCTCCTCTCGTTCCCTCTGAATCTGCCCCATCCACTCAGAAGTATCCATATAGATTCACCTCCTCTCTCTCCCGCGTTTGACCCCGGGTAGTTTCCTCATATAAAATCTCTTGCCTTCGTACACAAGCTTTACCAGTTCTCCTTTGCTCACTAATTTCTCCACGGTATCCCAGCCGGCATCAGCTTTTCTCAAAAGCTCATCCACACCCTCTTCCCTCATTGGATGCACGGATGTGATGCTCAGCAGGTCCTCCCGGACATTCCCCGTGGATGCGAAGGCATTCCCCTCGTAACCGATCAGATACTCGGCTTTCAGTCCTCTATCTCCGAAAACCTGATATGCCATGTTTATGGTTCCCTCATCGGCGGGCTCCACCCACCTCTCGGCAGGCGGCCTCGTGGGGATAGAGATGTAACTTATCTCAGGCGATATCTCCAACAGGAATTCCGCTATCCTTTCTATTTCATCCTTTCCATCGTTCACCCCGCGTATCAGCATCGTTTCGGTTGCCAACACACCCTCAAACTCTTCAGAAAAGCTTCTCATTCCCTCCGATATTGCGTCCAGCCTCAAGGTACCGTGGGGTCTATTGACCTTCCGCCATATTTCCTCGCTTACAGCATCAACCTTCAGCGAGATCCAGTTTGCCCCGAGGAGCGCCTTCTTCACCTCGGCATCCCATATCAGGGAGGCATTAGTGATGACAGCGATCCTTACGCCGAGGGGCGTGAGAAGCTTTATCTCGCTGCCAAGGTTGAGATCTAAGGTGGGTTCTCCATCAGGCACGAAAGTCAGATAGTCCAGTTGCTCTTCTTTTTTCTTTAGTTCCTTTACCCTCGCTTCAACATTTCCTACAAGCTCTGCGAGGCTGTAAAACCGCTCCCTTTTGATCTGCATCCTTACGGTTTTGCCGAGTTGACAATACACGCAGGAGTAGGAGCAAATTTTAGGAGGAATGTTGTTTATCCCCAAGCTCTGCCCCAGCCGTCTCGATGGAACCGGTCCGAACACTATTTTAACCATCTTTTTTCCTTATGTGATTGTGCAGCGGGGAGGGGAGCTGCCGCCCTGGGTTTATGCTATCATCTCTTCCAGACTGCGACGTCCCCTCCAGGCTACGGCCACTTCCAAGCCCGCCAGTCAATCCACCACGATGGCGAGAATGTCGGCACGCTGTACGAGCAAGTATTCCTTGCCTTCGAGTTTTATCTCATCTCCCACATACTTGCCGTACACGATCTTATCCCCGACTTTCACCTTTTCTTGAAGGTCCTCATCCGTGCCCACGGCGACTACCCTGCCGAGCCTCGGCTTCTCCTTCGCCGTATCCGGGATGATTATCCTTCCCGATGTGGTTTCCTGCTCCTCTTCCAGCCTTTCAACTAATACTCGATCATCCAACGGCTTGATCTCCATCTTTTTACCTCCTTTCTCCTTTGATATTCAATAATCTATCTATTTCTGCTTTATTAAAGCCGACTACCGGCCGATTATTAATAAACACCACCGGTACTCCCTTATAGCCACGGCGGGCGAGGTCTCTTGCTCCATTGGCATCCCTGGATACATCTACTTCCCGAAACCGGATACGGTTCTGCCTCAGATAGCGCTTTACCTCCTCCGTAGTTACAGAATCATTGTTGAAATATAACTTCAAGATTTAACAACTTGTTGAGATTTACTACTTCGTCCACATAATCTTCGTAAAAATTGCGAGACAATCCTTATTCTTAAGCTTTGATTTGTCTATCTAACTGTCATGCAACCATAACGACTTCATCTCTGGAGTTTTTAGTGCGGTGCTCTGCATTCTGCCTGTCACAGATGTTGGACCTTGAGGCATAGAAGGTTTCCTACTTCTTTAAAGGCACTCAACCAGTGCCCGAAGGTCATGGAGACGTGCTGGGAGCCGACGATGATTTCAGGAACCTTTTCTACATCACCGTCCACGCTCATGTGAACGATGATCCGACAGTGGATGCCATCCTCGCTGCCCTTGATGCTTCCCTCAATCACGCTTATTTTATCCAGAGACTTGTCAAGATTAAGGAGAGTCATCGGCTCCCTTTTCACCTCAGCGTAACCCGTGACCCCGAACTTTCTGCCGTGATAGTCCCGCACGGTAAAGCCTGTGGAGGCCATGGAAAGGGGGATGATATCGTGCTCGATGGTCACTTCTCCCTCTTTAGCTTCGAACTGGCCGGGTTGGGAGCCGAAGTTGCCCATGAGAATGGATTGGCCGCTGACAGCATGAATCATAAGAGATGACAGCATGGCAGTAATGTCTCCCTCACAGGCGCAGATGATGCCCTCGTCGATGAGTCTATCGAAGGCCAGGCAGGGGACCACAGGCCTCTCTTCAGTGAAACGGCCGCAGTTGACTGTCAAACCGTTGGCATCCTCTCTCTCGCAAAGGTGTCGAAGGGCGAGGTAGGCCCGAGTGGCATCCATAAGATGTTTCTCAGTAGGTTCGAGAATCTTGTCGAAGTTTTTGCTCCAGGCATCCAGTTCCTTCTTGACCTCATTTTCCGAAAAGCTATCAAATACTCGATAGAACTCGTTAGTCTCGATGTGTCGCACTCTGGTCCCGAAACGATTCTCCAAGAGTTCAAAGTCCCAGGGGCCGTTGGGAGCCGAGAATGATGGTATTTCGCCAATGTAGAGAAACTTGCTTTCTTTGAGAAATTTCTTCACTCGCAAAGCCCTGAGGAAATCGGTACTAATCCTATCTGTTATGATTGGAAGTCCGTAACGTTCTAAGGTGCGAAGTTCCAAAGGAGCCAGACCGATCGTGCCCACCAGCAGAGCATCCGTATCGTAGCTCAGCTCACGGGGCAACTTCCTTAGGTCTTGATGTTCCTGAATGACCAGAGGGTCTTCTATCTTCACGAAGTCCACATCCAGATTCTCCCGGAAGTTGCTTATCATCTCCTGGGTTGCTTTCTCCAACTCCTCTCTTTTGGGAGCAGGGATCGGAGGTGTTTCCTCTACATCGTCAGAGCATACACTCCCGTAAACGTAGCGGTAGTGATGAATCCCGATGTAAATGGGTTTGATTCTCACGATCCCTCTTTTCAAATCTTTCATTTCACAGTCCTCCTGGTTTTAAGCTTTTACAACCTCAAAATCCATTAGAGTAGATAGTTTTTCTATCTTACTGACGTAATCTCCATACACCATCGCCAAATGGTGACCAAAGTCAGCCTGCTGATGGATTATTTCTCTGGCATCGCTGACCTCAATGTCTACTGTCGGGCTACAACCCCGCTCATGAAAACAGCATCCAACTGTTTTCCCCTTTACTACCAAGACTTTTGTAGCTGAAGGATTGAATCTGGCTAAGGTAACCTCCTTTTCTTCGTTATCAGCCAGGTCTATTTGCACTTTCGTCCCCCAACCTGCGGCAGTAAAATGCCACAGCTCGTAAGGGAGATCAGGTTTGTCAAAACCGTTCATTTTCAGTCCTGGTACGCTGTGCGTCACCTGAAGAATGTTTTCATCTTTCATCCAGGGGTTTCCCATGAAAGACGACTTCTTGGAGATGTACATCAAGACCGTCATAGCCAGCAGAACGCTCATGTCTCCTTCGCACGCTGAGGGGTATCCTTCATCTTTCAAGAGGGTATGGGTCAGGCAGGGAACGACTTTAAGTTTCTCTGGAACTCTGGAGCTACAGAGTTCAAAGCAGGGTATGGTATGCGCATTGCAATCGTATTTTTCCATCAGGCTTTTTGTGGCAAGGTAGGACTTGACGTCGTTAACCACGTACTCTTTGTCGATGTTGAGTTTTTGAGCACCGTTTATTAGCTTCTCGGCTAATTCCGTGGCATCCTTTTGGTTTACCTTTTCCATCTCGTCAAAAAACCTGGTGATAGAGACCCGCTGACAATCTGTTCCAAATCTGGCTTTGAGGTCCTCCAAATTCCAGATACTGCTGACCACACCCCAGGTTATCAACTCTCCGCCAGTAACTGCCAATATCCTCGTCTGCCCGATGGCTTTCCTGATTTGCATCAAAGAGATGATTTCATTCAATTCATTGTAATCGATGGGTGCATAACCTTCCAGACCTCTACTTCTAAAATAAGCGGCGATATCCACATTTGTTATGCCCCGTCCCATCATAGCGACTGGCTTTTTATAGCGTTCAATGCCAGGCAGTCGATAGGAGAGTAAGAATAAATCAACATTCTGGAGATCGGGTTCCAATTTCTCAAATTCTCGTTCACTTACCACGAAATCCTCACCATATTCCATGTACACTGGTTCTAAAAGTCTGGCTTCTGCAGAGAGATTTTTGCTCAAGTTCTCCTGAAACTCCTGGAAAGCCTTCTTGCCTTTAGTTCTCTCTGCTTCCGGGGTTAATTCTTCACTATCGCCCACCCTGCACGGGCCCTCCCAGGCATCGCTGTGAACCAGTTGAGCGAAAACGGGTTTAACTCCTACCTTTACATCCAGTGCGGACCTCATTTTTTTCCTCCTTCATTCGGTTAATCTTTATATCTTGTACCTTGAAAGGCTCCCTTTTTCCTTAGCCTTTCTTCTATTCTCCTGAGCACTTTCTGTTTATCCGATATTCACACTAACCACTTTGCAGGACAGGACAATTGACAGATATTCTCTGAATGACCGTACTAGGAAACAGGTATTCTAAAAACTTGGAAGCGAGATCGACGTACTTCTCTAGTTCCAGAGGCCGATAGCCTCCCTGGAGAAATATCGTTTCCAATTTCGTCTCCTTTATCACATGCAGGGGATGGATCTTTATCTCATCAAGCTTTAGCCTTCCTATCTCTTCCGCTGTCTCCATGATCATTTGCCTTGTTTCTTTCTTGTCCTACATATTTTCCCTCTTGCGGGTAAGTTCCACCGCCTTCAAGAAGATATCAAAATAATAATTTTTGAGGGATAAAATCAAGTGTTTTTGTGGATGCTCTGCAGGCCATATTCCATCCATACCTCATAGCCGTTGGTATAGGAACTAACCAGATCCAAAACCCCCATCGTCCACGTAATCCGGTGAGTGGCTATGGATATGCCCACCGCCTCGTGATATTTTCTGACCATATCGTATTTCGCCTTCAGGCCCGAAAGTGGCCTGTAGGTATTGATGTAAGCCTGGGAATAAACTATAAACCCAGACTCGGAAAACTTATGAAAAATAAAAAAGGTCTTCTCACCATTTTGGGGTTTAATAGTGAACATATGGTTCCTAAAGGGACTTCTAACGAATGGTTAATCCTATTTTGCTATAAACATTTTGTCCCTATCGGGACAGACAAGAAGGACTGTATCAAAAGTTAATGATTTAAGACAACAGTAAAGAACGCAATGGGGTACAAAATACGCACCATTTTTATTAATTACCCCGTTGCGAACTTTGCGACTTCTTGGCGAACTTGGCGGTAAAAAATGCCTTTTGATACACCCCCGATATGTAATTTTTAAACTTATGGAGTCAAACCCAAGCCTTATTTGACACAAGTGCAAAAGCTAAAAAAATCTTTAGCAGAATTTTCCGAATCTGGGATAAACACTCCTCCTTGAACTTCCTCCTGCCGGCTTCTATCCCTTCACGCTGATTTTATGAGCCCTGGTGCCAAATTTAATTTTGAGATATTCAGAAAACCTTTAATGATACATCAAGTCCTATCTTCTTCGATTGTCTTCAATCCCCACAGTCTGGCCAGGTTCAGCACCTGCTTCCTGAAATCCCCGTACACCGTAACCCGGTGCCAACTAAATTTGTCAAAATTGTAGTTCTCCAGGATTTTCTCCACATCTGCTTCTGCCGCCAGCTTCGTTCTACAGGCTTTGTCTTCCTCGACATTGGCTACTGTCTTGCCCTGGTGAATCGCCAGCATTTTCTCCCTGACACTTACTTTCACGGAAGTCACAGTTTGGCCGAGAGGCATCAGGGATTGGACGCTTGCTCCCTTTCTGTCCTCGCTGTGGGAGCGGATTAGGTAGGGATTGGGAAGCCCTTCGGGGCCGTAGACCCTGTTGGTGGCAACGCAGTGGGCGTAGATTATTTGACCTGAGCCGATGTCTATCACCGGATCGGAGACATAACCCGGCCTTCCGGTCAGATATTTCAGCATAAGCTGAGTAACCGTCGAATCTACATCTGCCTCACAGACCCCTGTGGAGCCCTCGTTGTTGAGCTGGAAGAAGGAGAGACAGGGATAGGCGAAAAGCTTGTCCGAATAGTAAAGCCCGAGGCAGTCCACCGTGACTGCATCCGCTCCCTTCTCTTCCATTGCTTTCTTTAAGGCTAAGTGCATCCTGGCAGACTTGGAAATCTCCTCCCCTGTAGGTTCTATTACCCTCAAGGATTCAGCTATCCATTTTTCCTTCCATCTCTCCGCCTCTTTATCGTCAACTTCCTGGTAATAACGGTTCAACTCCTCCGAGGTTATTCTGATCACTTCTGTGCCGAATGTCTCCTTTACTGAGGCCAACACCTCTTTGTCCAATTTACTATCTCTGACTACCAAAATCTTGGACTGTCTCATCTGTTTCATAACGGAGAACAATCTCACCCCATCCACGACATCCTGAAAATTGGAAGAGGCGATGCCCACCACGGGCAAATTCTCTTTTGTAACGAAACTATATGCTCTAAGGAACTCACCCGAACCGCCGTATAGATCGTCCACAAGCAGGGTAGGGCGACCCAATTTGACTACCTCAGTGGACATATTTGACCACAAGGAAAGAAGGAATATTAAATATCCATCCATGTCCTTGTCGCTTTTCACCTCTCTTACAGCTTCTTCTGCAGAGGGAGCAATCGTCTCAGAGAACTCTACCTCAGACAGGTTTTGTCTCAGAAGCTCCATTATCTCCCTGGCCCTCTTACGGTAATCGTAATTGATGTAGGGCCAGGTTGGGGTGTCTGGCTTTAAGCCGGTGAAGAATACCTTAACTTTCGCTTTTTCCATGATTCTTTCCCTCTTTTCTAAGTCTTTTATAATTTAGATTTGCCCGTTAAAGCCTTTTTGCGCTCCAGCCTTTTTCGAGTTTGTGCTCGCAATTTTTCAAAGTAGCCCAGTTCGGGCGAGAATTTAGTTCGTTCTTTCAGACTGGCTCTGTGCCGTTCTAATTTTATTAAATCATATTCAGTAGTACCCCAGTCCTTAGCCTCCATGTATTCCAGCACCTTCTCGAAACTGAACTCCTTAGGGATGCGATGTAGATTGGTGAGATCAAAATCCTGAGGAAGGTCGGCTACTACACTCAAAGGATATTTGGGTGCCGAACGGATAAGGTCCAAACTGGCTTTATCGATGGCTACGATATCTTTTGACCCCAGAATACCGATGTCGGCCACAACAGGACGTCCCTGCTGTTCGGGGCAATCGCAATCCAGGGTAACATCCATCACGATATTGATAGCCAGGAATTTCTGGGGGAATCGCTTGAGCACAGCGGCACAGGCATCGGCCATCCCTTTGAAGAAATGTGTCATATCACCTTCCACAGTCTTTATGGCATCGTTAGGGCATACCTCCATGCAGACCCTGCATCCCCAACATTTGGACTGGTCCATTACAGCTTTCCTGTTTTCCATGTGTATTGCCTCACCGGGACACACCAGGGCACAATCCCCGCAGCCTATGCAAGCTGTAGAGTCAAAATAAGGGATTTCGTGATGGTGAATTTGAATCTTGGTCTGCTTGGAAACAGCTCCCATTCCCAGGTTTTTTATGTTTCCACCTAATCCGAATGCTGGATGCATGGTAGTATGGTCCACGGAAATCAGCACATCGCTTTGATAGATGGCACTGGCCACATAGACCTCTTGAAGCACATCGCCCTCTACCTGGACGGGGTAGGCGTCTGTACCCACTAAACCATCGGCTACAATGAAAGGGGCACCCATGTGGAAAAGGGCATAGCCGTTTTTCCAGGCAGTGAGATAATGCCCAATCCCCTCGTAGCGAGAATGGGTGTACACGGTATTGGTATCAGTGATAAAAGGCTTACCGCCCAGTTCGGTTACCCGCTTGACAATAGGTTCGTAGAGAACCGGCGGGGTAAGTCTGTGATTGGTATGCTCACCACTGTGGATTTTAATGGCTACTTTATCGTTCTCATCGATAATATCTGCGATCCCTGCCTTGTTGAGTAGCCGATATAAGGCCAGTGGTAGAGGTTCCGGAGGTGTAATTTCATATTGTCGGCCGGTGCCTCCACAGCGGTTACAACCTTTACCGCCACAATATTCACAGACTTTGCTCTGCTGGCCCGCATTAGCATCTACAAAATAGACTTTCGACATAGATATCACCTCTTCTTATTGTTATATCCCAATTTTTGCTTTCTGCATGAAATTTCAGTTTATCCCAGATTCGAGAAAATTCTGTTAGAGATTTTTAGCTTCTCACTATTTCATGTGGGGAATAGTGCAGAAGCATATATCCTGCGTTGTTCAACCGCAAAGCTCGCAGAGAAGACGCAAAGGCACGCAGAGAAACCCGTTCGGCTTTAACTCCTACTGAAGCCCGTTGGCGGGCTCTACGCCTCTCCTGGTCTGACAGGCTTGGTGAGCTTTGCTATTGAATGTTCAAACCTTGACTTCCACACCAAATAGTGAACAACCAGATTTTTTAGCTTTCGTACTTAACAGTTTTCTAACAAAGACATTTGATATGTTAACTATTACCTCCCTAAATGGTGAGCCCCCCTTTTTTATTTTCGAATTTGGGTTTATTCAAATTTCTCCATACTTGACTCCACAATCGATGTAGTGAATGATATTCTCCTGAATTTTCCTGGTCAGAGGGGTGGTCAAGGGCATTGCTGTGGGACAAAGGATAAATGGCCCTCCGGAGGCTCCCTCCTCGATTGCCTTTCTCACTGCCTTCTCCATGTCCTCTTTCCCTCCCATGTGGAAAAGCTTCTCTTCGATGTTACCGATTAGGGTAACCTTTTCGCCTAGTATTTCCCTTACCTCTTTCAACTCCACGTCACCATCCGGAGGTGGTTCCACAGGATCGGTGGCGTCTATTTCCATTTCCAGGAAAGATTTCATCACTTTGCCAATTTTCCCGTGAGAATGAAGCCGGGCAAACCCTCCGTATCTATGGAGAAGATTTATCAGTTCTCGATCGTAAGCGGTAACAAGCTTATCGAATTCCTTGGGGCTGAGATAAGGTGGAGTGGCATACTCGGGCCCTACTATTCTGTACAGGGTGACAGCACCATTTGTTAGGAGATATTCCAGAAAATCATAGATTCTCTCCTGGAAGAAGTCCATAAGTTTTAAAATGAGTTTGGGGTTATCTATGTAAATTGTCAAAAATCTCGTGAATCCGAAAATGTCCGTTGTAAGGCAAAGAGCATCGGGGATGTCGCCCATGACGATCCCGGAATCGCCAAGTTCTCTGTCCAGCTCAAAGAAAGAATCGACAGGGGGGACGCCAGGGCAGGTATGGCAGGGAAAGGATTTTTTCGGCATCCTTTTCGTCTTTGCACAGGTGTTCGATGGTCCAGGTGGTATGGACACCCTCGTCCTGTCGAGAAAGAGAAGAGAGTTTGCCCCGTGGGGTTTTGATCTCCGTTTTAGTGTAAATTGATTTTCCCTCATTCCACTCAGTCGTCTCGATATCTTGTTCATCCATCACCCCGTAAAACAGGACAGATTTATCCCCCGGAGGCGACCAGAAATACATTTTATCGGTTTTGTCCTTAGCGTATTCCAGGATGTTCACGTATTCTGGGTAATCGTAAATCCAGTCGTCGTAGAAGCCATCAAACTCGTAAAGAGAAATGGGGACCCTGTCGGGCTTTTCTCTCCTTAATGTTCTCAGAAGTCTTTGTCGGGAGGTTAATTTCATACTAACTAAATTTTCATTGAATATTTTTTGCTAATGATTCATAACTTTTTTCTCTTGCAATTAGTTTTGATATGGGAGTTTGAATGTGAATACTAACAGCTATTTGCAATTGTTTTGTTGGAACATCATAGAAAAATTTGCCCCAACATAAGTGCTATGACCAGTGAAATAAGAACAGGAATTATCAGAAGTTTAAAGAAATCCTTAAGTTGCGCTCCAAAAAATTCCAATGAAACAGAAACACAGGGATGAACAGGTGAGATGACATATCCCATAAAGATGGAGAAGTACATTAAAGCAAATACTGGGGAAGTCATCGTATTTGTGCCATATTTTGAATAATAGATGGGCAACAAAATGGACACCGGTACCTGTACCCTCCCTGTCAAAAACCCCAGAATCGAACCTACACCTACCAGGAGAAATGTTTTGGAAAACGTGACCTCTGCAATTATTCGGGAGGCATCAGAGGCCTTGAATATGTTCAAAAAGAGAAACATACCTATGATTATTAGAGAAAATCTCCATGGTCCTGTCTTTTTCCACACAAGCCGTATTGTTTTCCACCTTGAATTTCCAAAACCGAGAGCAAGGATAAGACTGGCAGCAACTCCTATTACAAGGAATATCTCGGGAAGAACCTTAGGGAATATGGTAATCAACGAAGAATGTATGAGAGGGGCAATAAAAATTACTATTAATGGAATCAGAAGCCCTTTCAATCTGAAATCAGAACTGTAATTTACTTTGCCTTGGATATCTTTCAGGAGAAAAAGATAGCCCAGGATGAACATGAGTACAAAGCCTGGAATAAGGTAAGTTATCACCACATAGAGATTGAGCTGTGCCATTTTTGTGCTGGCCAGAAGTGTGCCTAAAGGATAAATCAGAAGGAGAAGGTGCCTGAACCAAACATTTATGCCAGATTGTTTCACTCCAGAAGTACCTTTAGCAACTTTCTTTAAAAGGGGTGCCGAAAGCAGAGCCCCGCCGGGGATAGGTAACATCCCCAGCAGAGCAGGGGAGAAGGCAGAAAATAATTTTTTGCCTATTCTTAAATTATTAACCAATTCATCCATGAGACCTGAAAGCTCCATTGAGCCTCCTATCATAGGGATTAGCCCTACACCAAGGGAAAGCAGAATAATAGAAGGATCGGCCAAAGTGCGATATACTTGTTGCCATATGCGGTAAAAAGGAAGAGTAAATATGCCCAAGGTGAAAGCCGCAATGATAAGTCCTGCCCATAAACTTTTCCGCGACATAACTAAGAGAAGGAAAAGAGATAAAATAAAACCTATCCAGGTGATTGCCATTTGTTTCCATACCTTCAAATTATTCTATCGAGGCTAATCGGATCGCTCGGCGACTAAAGCCCTTTAGTAGCTGGAGTATTGTAATGGATTAATGAACGAACGCATTAATGTTTTTCTCAACACTCCAGTAATCCAATACTCCAGGATGGTCTGTAGGAATTCCGAAACAGATCATTAACCTCTTTTCCCCTTTGTGCTAATACACTGCTTTGTACATAGCAACGATGTTTTCCGGGGGAATCTCCTTAAAAAGCACATTGGAGGGACCGAGGACAAATCCACCGTTCACATTGCAGTTTTCAATGAGATACCTGACCTCCTCCTTGACGTCTTCAGGAGAGCCGAAGGGTAAGGTTTTTTGCAAACTTACTGCACCATGGAGAACTAGCTTGTCTCCATATTTTCTCTTGATTTCTACCGGATCCATGCACTCCGGCTGTATGGGATTTAGAATGTCTATTCCCACCTCTATCAAATCTTCTATGATCTCCTGGACATTTCCGTCCGTGTGCATGTAGAGCTTGAGAGCCGGGTTTATACCTTTGAGTTTGGATATCATCTTTTCGAGTCTTTCTTTGTCAAACTTCCTCCAGACATCAGGAGACATTATCAGCCTGTCCTGCATCCCGAGGTCACCGACGATCTGTATCATATCTACTCCTGCCTCAACTATCTTTTCGCAATAGGCTGTGGAAAATGAATAAATCCTCTCATACAGCTCATTGATCAGCTCGGGGTTGATCAGGTAATCCATTAGTACATTGTCCATGCCCCTCACCAGCCAGGCCGATTTGAAGGGCTGGCTGGTGCCGCTTGAGACTACATAGCCTGCCTCTTTATAACGCCTTATCTCCTCTTCTAACCCCTCCGGAGTCTCAATCCAGTCCTCCTGTGGGAACGGGTAAATCTCCAGATCTTGGACTCTCTCCACCTGCTGCAGCGGATACCAGACCGCATCTTCTAAGTAATCAGAACCCTCGTGAACCCGAACTACTCTGCCCTCTTCGGTCACATAAAATTCAGGATTATCTCTATATTGGGGTGGGATCAGGGAATTTATTTTCTCCCAGTAGTCATCGGGGCGACGGATATTTAAGCCAACTCCCTTCCACTTGTCTATACCCAGGGTTTCCTCCACCTCTTCAGCCGAAGAGGCACCAAGATATTTCATAAGTTGCTCCATAGAATCATTATTGATCCAGATATATGTGGCGCATCTATCTGGCTGTTTATGGGCAAAGGTGGTGAGAAGTCGTTCTCGCGATGTCATCTTTAAAACCTCCGTTTTTTACAAGCTGGTGTCTTTCACAAAATTCGCAACACACTCTCATAGAGGCACTGCCGGGCTCTCAAGCTTGATTCTCTCAAAAAAGTCCAGAGTATTCCTTCTCCCTTGAGGGAGAGGGCTTGCCCCGTGAAATAGGTGGAAGCTGCACGGTAGTTTTGCTTTGATCGGTTAAGCACCGTATAATGGAGGAAGTCTTATCAGATGTGATTATTTCACGGGGCTTGCCCCGTGAAATACTGAAGAGCTACACTATAGATCCTGCCTCAATCTGCCCGGGAGAGTGCAGAGAGGGTCAATACTATATAAAAGAGGGTTATTTCACGGGGTGAAGGTGAGGGTGTCCCCCTCCCCACAGGGTGAGGGGAAATGCAACTTTTTACGAGAGAATCAAGCTTCAATTGGGTACGCCCTCATCTTTCTCCAAGTTTTAATCATGGTTATTACATTATCCCAGGCGTGCTCTGAGGTATCCCTTACATTGTCCACTGGGGAGAGTATTAATCCCCCTCCAGGCCCTAATGTGCTGATGGCCTGGTGAACTGCCTGTTTCACATCTTCCTTGCTGCCATTCTCAATGGTGAGGAATCCATTGACTCCACCCCAGAGACAGATTTTCCCTCCCAGCTTCTGTTTTAAGCAATCTGAGATCAGTTCCTTTGCCTTGCACTGGGTCTACCCCTATAAGCACATCTACGCCTAATTCAAGAGAATCATCCAGCAGAGGCATTATCCCGGAGGTCATAATATACCCGAATTTGGCCCCAGCTTGGTGTGTCAATTCGATCTCTTTTTTCAGCACAGGCACCATAAACTTACGGTAAAGGGCAGGTGACCAAAGCTCGGTGCCCTCGTACCATGCCCGTTTAATCAACAAATCCACGCCCTCATCCAAATAGATCTCCATCCTTTTGAGGTTCCACTCAGAGATAATTCGTAATAGTTCTTCTATAACTTCTGGCCGATCCATGGCCAGCAAGACGGCTTCTTTCATACCGCAAAGCCACATTACTGCATCCATACCCATACAGCCGGGATCTGCCCCGGTTTGCCAGCCAGCAGATACCAGTAGGCCCCTATTACAGGCAAATTTCTTCAGTTCAGCGGATTTTCGCGAAACTCCTTGATATCTTCAGATGTGGGTTCAGCAAAGAGGAATCTGACGCTCTCCAAATCCTCTTTACTGATTACCAGGAATTTCTCCGAACGGGGGATCAGGTAGTCGTCAAATAGCGGTATATGGTCGCCGTAAGGCCAGTCTTCAGTCTTTCTCACCACCGTGGTAAGTGTGCCGGAGGGGGTGTAGTATTGCTTGTAAAGCAAAGGGCATTCTTGTCCTACAGGTTTCTCTTTCCATTCTCTAATCTTGACATCGGGGTGGAGACTGATAGGAAACTCAGGGAGCTCTGCTTTGGCATCTAGGCCCAATTCTAACTGGCGGTCGATGAACTCCAACGGATCTTTGCATCTTTCCCTGAGGGCTGTGAAAATCATAAAACTGCACGGCACATAATCACTTTCCCGGCTTTCCAGCGTTGCTAACATCCTTTCACGAGAGGTAAGGTCTTGCCTCATACTCCACTCCTTTATGGTCATGATTCAAGGATAATTAACCATCTTCTAAGTGCCCAGGGCTCGATGTACTTCTTTTAACTGTTCAATAATAGGGATATTCTGAGGACATTTAGCCTCGCATTCGCCGCATTCCACACAGGCAGCCGCCCACGCTGGCTGAATCTCTCCTTGGGGATTTTTCTTTTGACCCAGTTGAGCATATCTCTTCTGTGCATATTCGCTCAGGCCATAGATGCGGTGGTAGTTCATCAGTCGGAAGTTCTCCGGGATGTCCACACCATTAGGGCAGGGCATACAGTAGCCACAGCCGGTACAGTAGAGTTCGGCTAAGCGTTCGTTTTCGTCCAGTGCTGCTTTAATCTGAGCCAACTCCTCTTCGCTCAGGGGCTCCTGGCGAGAGGCAGTGGCTACATTTTCCTCCACTTGTTTCAGTTCATTCATCCCTGACAAGGCTACGCTGACGTTCGGGTTGGCCAGCACAAAGCGCAGGGCAATCTCCGGGGTGCTTTTGATGCCTCTGGGGATTATCCGTTGGATCTCTGATGAGGAGACACCCAGGCGTCCACCTCCTACTGGTCCCATAATTGCCACTCCCATACCCTTGTTATGGGCATAGGCGATGACCTCCTCATTGCTCCGGTCAAGAAGGTTGTATTGGACCAGTAGCCCGGAGAACTCTCCGGTATCAATCAGCTTCTTGATATTATTTGGTTTGTCGTGGCAGGAGAAGCAGAGATAACGGATAAGTCCCCGGTCCAGGGCTCGATGCGCCGCCTCCAGCGCCCCACCTGGAACAGCAACCCATTTCTGGAAGCGATCCCAGGCTATGTTGTGAAAATGCATGAAATCTATCCACTCGGAATCCAAACGCTCAAGACAGGCTTCTAACATCCTCCACCAGGTATCTGCCTTACCTTGCTCCTCCACATCCACAGGGGCTTTAGTGGCCAGATAGAGCTTCTTCCGATCGTATCCCTTGATGGCCCTGCCTATCGCAATCTCGCTGGTGCCGTTAAGATAACCCCAGGCGCTGTCGATGTAGTTGATCCCCAGATCAAGGCCCCGACGGAGCAATGGAATTGATTTCTCGTAGTCACAAGTGCCATCCTCCTTATGGGGCAGGCGCATAGCCCCAAAACCCAAGACTGATACCTTAATCCCTGTGTTTCCATATGGTCGATACTGCATAGTTAGTCCCTCCCGGATATTCAACTGTGAAGTGAGAATCAATAGGACCCATATTCTCTCACCAGTTCCATCACCCGGCAGTACTGTTGGAAACTGACATTGTTAGGCACCGAGTGGTCAGAGTGATATATATAGCCGCCGCCTTCTTTGGCGATTGGGATTTTGGTGCTGATCTCTTTTTCGATGACTTGGGGGTTGGGGTTAGCCATAGCGCGCACATCGATGCCGCCCATAAAAGCCAGACGGTCGCCATACTCCTTCTTTAGCTCAACCAGGTCCATCCCCGCTTTGACCTCCAAGGGCTGCAGACAGTCCAGACCTACTTCTATTAAATCCGGAATGAGCTCCTTCACCCATCCGCAGGAATGGAGGATGACCGGCATCCCCTGTTCATGACAGAAAGAGAAGACCATCTCGTCTGCCTCTTTATGCGTCTGGCGATAGGTCTGGGGAGAGAACAGCAGGCCATTTCGATAGCCCATATCGTTGTAGAAGAATGCGCCATCAAACTTTAACCCCTTATCTATCATCATCCTAATCATCTCCACATGGAGCTTAGCGCGGGTCATTATCATATCCTTAATCCAATCGGGATCAGTGACCATAGCTACCAACAATTCCTCGCTTTTCATGTAAGCTTGCAGGGTGTCGTAGCCCCAGCCTCCGCTGACTGTGATGAATTTGCCCTCGCTTCTGGCCCGGTGATAGGTATTGAAGGCGGTCACCCAGTCTACTCGGGTATAATCCGGATAAAGCCTGGGTCTTATCTTCTCCTCCCAGTCCTTTTTGGTTTTAATTGGCCGCTCGACTATCTCTGGAGTGGAGGAGTAATCCCGGAAGTTTCTGTCTATGCCGCCTGTGGAGGTGCGGACGAGGATAAAGCGTTCGTTCTTCTCCAGTACTTCCACCGGGAAACGGGGACCGCTGTCGAAGCCGATGCCCACTATCTCATAGCCGAAATACTCATCGGCGGGGATGTCCTCCGGCAGCCCTTCCCTTCTCCATCTGTTGACTGTAGAACTCCAGGGGCTGTCGTGAATAGCTACCCGGTCTGCCTCTTTGTGCTCTAAAGCCAGAAGAATCCTTTCTCGGGAAGTCATTTTTCCTCCTTTTGTGTCTTATAGTGCCTTTCACAAAATTCGCAACACACTGGTTCTGCTTAGCATTACAACCGTTCCCCCTCACCCCCATGGGGAGAGGGAAGTTTCTCTCTCATTTAGGTAACAAGGTAATTTCGCCAAGTCCTATGTCTTATAGGCACTGTCAAATCCTCACCGTAGAGATCGCAGAGAACGCGGCGAAATGCCCGTCCATAAATGCAATATTTTTACTGCAAAGTTCGGTAGCTCTTAAATGCCTCAAACAGTGCGACCAGATTTTCAACTGGGGTGCCAGTTTGGATATTGTGAATAGTATTGAAGACGAATCCTCCTCCTTTTCCGAAGATCTGGATGCGTTCTTTGACCTGTTCTCTCACCTCTTCAGGTTTGCCGAACGGGAGCACTCTCTGGGTGTCGATCCCGCCGCCCCAGAAGACCAAACGCTCGCCATATTTCTCTTTCAGAAACTGAGGGTCCATTCCTGCAGCCGAGCACTGAACCGGATTGAGGATGTCCACCCCGGCGTCGACGAAGTCATCTAAGAAGGCCACTATAGAGCCGCAGCTATGGAAGAAGGTCTTCCAGCGGGTATGGTTGTGGACCCACTGGTTGATCCTCTGGTGAAATGGCTTGTACATCTCCCGGTAGAGGTCAGGGGAGATGAAGGGGCCGGTTTGGGTGCCAAAATCTGTGCCACTGATAAAGATGGCCTCTATTTTATCGCCCACTGCTTGGCGGTAAAGTTCAAGGTTTTTCAAAGCCTGTTCGGTCTGAAGCTCGAAGATGCCCTTGATGTATTCAGGGTGGAGCAGATGTGCTGTATACCACTGTTCCGGGTCACGGATGCCTTTAGGGTTCTTGAGCCAGGGGCCGGGCACAAGGGCAATATCACCCAGGCCACCCTGGCCGAAATTCCCGATGATCGCTCGAGAGGTATTGTGGTAAAGATGATCGCCCTGTTGCTCCAAGTGAGCCAAGTCCTCATCGGTGAACTGGGGGTACATCCCCTCAATCCACTCCTCCGGGTTAAGCCGGCCCTCGTCGATGGGCTCCTGGCGGACGATGGTGTCGAAATAGAATCCTCCTTTAGGCATCCGGGCGCAGGGTCTGGCGGTGGTGTCGCCGCCGGGATAGACGAGGGTGTCGCCCCGCTCGTTTTCAGTGGTGGTGAAGCCTTCTCCGATCAGCACTTCCGTTCCATCGCCTGTCCGCCACGGTTTCCACCGGTCATTGGGGTAGCCGAAGAAGGTAGTGCGCATCTCGATCCCCACCACGTCGACTTCAAGGGCGTCTAACACGTCTTCTTCCACTTGGCCTAAGATCTGGAATGGTTCGTGTACTTTGACCGGTCGGTCGACCAACCCCAGTGCCTTTCGGAGCTTGCTCAAAGCAGAGGCGGAGATGCCCGTGACCGGGGTAGATCCCAAGTCCAGAGGCACCCTGTCCGGCAGTTCATGGTTCAAGACCTTTCTGACTCGCTGTCGAGAAGTCATCATCTTCTCCTCCAGATAATACTCCATTGTTAAATTTCACCGCAGGGACCAGAGAGAACAGAGAAAAAGAGATGTAAAAAAACGCTTGATTCGTAAAAAGTTCCAAAATACTCTCTCTCCCTTGGAGGAGTTAATATCCCGCTCTTACGTTTGACTTTAACTTTTCCCAGTTCCCTCTGGTGAGGAAAAGATAACAGTGAAACCCTCAGCTCCTCACGGTCTGTATTTTAATACATCTCCCCTGAGATTGCAACAACATTTTCCCAGTGTCAAACCGGCCAATAGTCCATCATATCCGTAATTGATATCTTACGGCAGGCAGCCTCATCAGAACCCGGGTTTTTCTCTTATGACTATCTTCGGTTCAAGTCTTACCTGGGTTTTAACCGACGAAGAAATAAGGCAGTACTTCTCGGCCTTATCTAATCCTTGCCTAACAGCAGCAGCCATCTGCTCATCCTCAACTTCTATTTTGGGACGGACCACTACGTGAGTGAACATAAATGTACCTTCGGCCATCTGCAGTGTTCCCTCAGCCTCACTCTGGTAGGAGAGGAACTTCAACCCCTGCCGTTGCGCAATGGACAGAAAGGTGGTGAGTACGCAGGTATTTATTGAAGAGACAAACAGATGTTCTGGACTCCAAAATCCCTTAGGGCCGCCGAATTCCGGAGGTGTAGCCACCTGTAACGGAGGTTTACTTTCGGCTTCAAGCAGAGCTTTTTTGTCAGCTATCCATGTGGATTTCACTTTGTAGGTGAACAATTTTGGCTTGATTTTGACCATCCCTTCCTCCTCTTGGAAGCTAAATCAGATGATAAAATCCTCGAAGAACCTTTGCTTCCACTGATCCCATTGCTCCTCTTGAGCAGTTTTAGCATCGAAACAGTAACGGTAACTGGTCAGAAAAAGGAGAATAGTTTCATACGCTTTGTTCAGCTCCCTCATCTTCTCTTCGCACTTTTTCCTCTCCTCAGTGCATTTATCAGGATGATATCTTTTCGCCAGATTATAAAAGGCCGTCTTAATTTCGGACAAAGTGGCGCATTGCCCCAATCCCAAAAATTTGCGTGCCCACTGTATCTCCTCAGGGCCGGGCGATTTGTTCTCTGGTAGGTTCATCTTTGCTTCTCCATCTTTTTTCTAACTGATTTCACCTTCTCAGCAGGGTTTGCCTGCTTATCCCGTCGGTCATCGATTCTTATGGTGGTGACCACTCGTTTTACCCCTTTCTGAAAGGACACTTCATGCATCTGTCTGGCCAGGTGAAGTAAGTGGTCTAAGTCACCTTCCACGATAGTGCCCATAGGAGTAAGCTGATAATTCTCTGTTGATTTTTCAAGGACTTTCAGGCAATTGGCTATGTATCTGCCGACTGAAGGAGTAGCTGTGCCCAAAGGTACGATATTGATCTCCAAAATAGCCATAAAGGGACCCCCTTATCTAAGATAATTGCCGAAGATTGAAAGATTTTGGTCTTATAGATACTGGTGCAGCCATTGAACCTGTTCCTCGCACGGTCGTCTCTTTGGGATCATTGCCCACACGCAACGGCCAGTCCAATGCTACCTGGTGAAGTTAAGCAACAAAAAGGTCGAAAACACAGGATAGGAAACCGCTCAGAACGAATAGGTCTGGATCAACGACTCCGCCGAGCGTTCCCAACAACTAGGCCAACCTTTGACCCTAATGAATGCCGGGGTCTCCACTGTACTGCTTTCTACTAGACGCGCCCTGTCGCCGACCTCCTAAGCGGTTGTTACTCCCGCCTGTTGCACTAGATAGCGTCTGCAGAGGTAATCCTTCAAAATGTGTCCGCCCTCCAGAGACAAGTCGCATATATCACCGGGAGTCGAATGACTGCCGTGGCAAAACTTTGCGTCCATCACAGTGCCCACACACAATCCTGTTGCCAAGGTAATTTCCACCGCTATTTCACAAGGTTTGCCCTGACCAAACACAGATTCACCTGGGGCAAAACAGTTCGGATCGTTCTCTAACACCACTGGGCAGTCGAGCACATCTTGCAGAAATTCGCACAAAGGGCAGTCGGCCGACCTTGGGCAGATTGGGAACTGGGGGTAGGACCCTTCCATTCTCTTCAACAGGACCAGGAACACCGATTTCTACGGCATCAACCCCACCACTGCTGGCAATGGAAAGCCTCTTCACCAGTTCCGCCAACATTTCCACCAGAGCCGTTCTCTCTACATTCGCTGGCACATCTTTGCGGTCTCTTGCGAGGATAACATCCTCTGGAGACAACAGAATACCGGCGACCTTGGTTCTGCCAAGATCAATCCCGACAATGAAACCCGGGAAGTTTTGGAACCCACAATCTTTGCTCGGCATAACCTCACTGCTGTCTGGTTACCTTAACTGCCCCGCTCGAAGACCCCTGCCGTCCACCCCCGGTCTTTCCCATCTGAGCAAGAAGAAGCTCCTGTGGTACAGCAGCCGTGAGCGGCAGCAGGTAGTCATCGCTTGGTTCCAGCTCGATGACAAAAAGACCGTTGTCTGACTTCACCCTGCGTCCCGAGAAAACCAGCACCCGAGCACCAAACCCGGTCATCTCTTCGACCATCTTTTCTACCAGAAAGCCAGCTTCGCTATCAGGCGCATAGCAGATTGCATGGAAGCTCGGCCTTAACAGCTCATAGGGCCCGTGCCTGAAGGACCCTCCGGGCATCGCCGCCGTAGACATGTGCACCCCCTCCATCCAGGTCAGGGCAGCCTGCTGCGCCGCTGCCATCGAAGGCCCACGGGAGATAAAATACAGAAAGTTTGCCTCCCGCAGAAACTCTGCCGCATCTCTGATCTCATCCCGGCACCTTGCCAGGAACCACTCCATACCCCTGGCACAGCGCAACAAGTCCTCTATCAGCACATTCCTCTCTTTCCCAACGATCTCGTTCGCCAGCAACAGCAGAACTGCCAGTGTATTGGTATAGCTCTTGCTGGAGATGGACTCTTCGGCGCCGGCCAATACGGGTAGGTCTAAACTTGCCCTCTGGGTCAAGGGGCTTCCCGGAGTATTGGTTATGGCCAACAATCTGTGGCCCCGCAGTTTCTGCGCAATTTCCAGGGTCTCGAAGCTTTCCCCGGACTGTGATATGGCGACCACCACATCCTCGGGCTCTATTCCCTTACTACAGTGATGCAAAAGCTCCCCCGCCTCTATCACGATGGGAAGCGCTGCCCCCGAATCGGCCAGAAGGCTGTAGACAAGCGTAGGCGCATACAATGAGGTGCCCATGCCGGTGAAGACGATCCTCCCGCCAGCTTTGCATCGGCACAGACTCGCTGCCCGTTCTAGTACCTCCACTCCCTCTGCCCGATAGTATTTCACAACTCGTCGCAACGCCTGCGGTTGTTCCTCGATTTCACGTAGAAACCGGGACTTTTGTTCCACGCTCACTGC
>CAZQSC010000004.1:23043-40308 GCA_964595705.1 uncultured bacterium
GCTCCCTACTATGGTAAATCAGACCTGCTACCTGACAGGGCTCGAGCGAGAGTTCTAATCTATTCGCGTCCGCTCTCTCGGGGACCTTCTGCCCGATGCAGGGAGATATCAACCGCCATTTCTCAACAGTTATCAACTGGGTAGTGAGGGACACAGGCGCATGGTTCGCGGCAATTACGAGCCAACGTCCATCAGGATGTTTCCATACCCCAACCTCAACCCTGGGATCAGTAGACCAAGCAGGAATCTGCAACCCATCACTTGTGGCGATTGCCCGATAGATACGATGTAGGGGATGTTCCACCAACTCCCGGGGCGAAAGCGGGGCAAGAGAAGCCTCCATGGGATAGGCCAAAAGCCAAGTATGCCCCTTGCCGAAGCGGTAGTGTAGCAATGCAGGACGCCCACTTGCGACGAATTCGGCCTGGGCACCCTTCGGATTAACGCAAAGAAGACTTTGCCCGGCGGGTAAGCTCATTTCCTCCGGCATCAGTTCATCACAAATACCTTCCGTCCGCCTGGCGACCAGGTCCTGACCTAAAAGCTCCCACCCCTCGACCTCCACGCCGAACAGCGAATTGAACAGTGGCGAAAACTGGTTCCTTCCGACCCCGAGATAGAGAGTTGCACCATCCTGAACCTTCTGGGCGATAAGCTGCCAGGAATGCGTCAGATAGCCACCGATTCCAGGGATTATGAGCATCTGGCCTGTTTCCTTCTCCAAGTCTCGCTCCCACAAATAACGCACATGCAGTCCCGCCTGCCGGCAGGCGAGGAAGGAATGGTACACGGGAGAAAAAAAGCTCCTTGGTATTTTGAGCATAGACCTCGGGGATGACCACATCCACGGTCGCACGGACAGGTTCCCACTCCTCGATCCCAACCTTCCGTACGAATCTGGCGAAACTGCGCAGCTCCTGGCCGGATGGCTTCAAGCTCCCGTCCAGCCGCCGAAGTCCGAATGAGGGCTCAGCAGGATGCAGGTTCAAAGCGCCGATGTGCCAGATCTCACGCTCGAAATCGTTCCACACCCAGGGAAGCACGCCTCGGGACCCGCTGATTAGGTCACTGTATAGCACTACCCGGAAATACTCTCCGATGCTTTCCTCGGAGGCCCAGACTGAAGAGAAGCCAGGGGCTTCACAGCAAAAATACCCCTTGCCTGCACAATCGTTGAATCGCCCGCTCCAGCTCACGAAATAGTTATTCCTGAGATCGTGCAGAAACTCTGTATCGCACCACAGTGGATAGGCAGTTACCCCCATACAATCCAGCAGTTCGGCCATATCCCGGATGTTCATCCCGTAGCCTACAGAGGCGATGTGCCCGAATCCCAACATGATAGCGTGCTTCGGGTCCTCTGCCCGTATCGCCTCACCCAGGAGGTAAACATCGCACTATCATACGGCAGCGCGTCCGCACCCGGACACCGGCTGTACCATTCCGGCTCGTCGCAGATATGCCAGCAAAGGATGTTGGGGCGGTCCCGGAAGCGCCTCACGATGTTCACCAAGTGGTTTGCCGCATAGGTGGCCATCGGCTCACGGAAGAAACTTCGGCCATCCCGCCAGGAGACATCGTAGTCCTCAGTGGCCACCCCGACAAGAAACCAGGGCATGACGAAAAGCCCATAAGTAGCAGCCATATCCAGGAATTTTCCGAAGCGCTCCAGCGCTTCCTCTCGGTATTGCCCCGGTGCGGGCTCAAAGTGCTCCCAGTGCACCGGGATGCGCACCGCATTCAATCCTGTTGCCGCAATCTCCGCCAGATCAGCCTCGATAGCCTCGGGCCGCCAATCCTCCCAGAAGTTGGTGCAAATGTATCGGGCCACATAGTTGGTACCTACTATGTGAATAGGCTTGCAATCGAGTTCGAAGCCCCTGGCCGGGTTCCAGCGACAGAGTTGTCCACATTTGAAGTGGATCTGTTTCATTTCAAAGTTCTCCTTGGTTACTTAGCACTTAATTCTCATTTAACGACTTGCAGCTAATATCTTCCGACTTATCTCCTTGCCCATTCGATAAAAAAGCTCAATACTATTAAATGGAGTTCGTGGAGCTAAGCTGTTGGCTTCTCGAAGCACGAAACGACCTCCCCTGAGGATTCCACTTCGCAACACCCTCTCCGTCTCCTTTCTAATCCGCTCTAGGGGACCGTCTTTTAATATTCCCACATGGACTCCGCCGTGGATGAACGCCTCCTCCTCCAGAGTCTGTCTGAGCCAGGAGAAGTCCGCGGGAAATCCAGTATCGAAAGAGAGGCAGCCCAATTCCTCCTTGATTAGAGGGAAATGTCTGGTGGCATTGCCGCAGAGGTGCATAGAGGCTATCTTGCCGCAAGCCAGCTCATCGGCCAGCCTTTTATGATAAGGCAACACAAATTCCCGATACTGGTCCACAGAAAGCATCTGCTCGGTATTTCCGCTCTTTGATCAGTATATTACAAGCACTCTTATTTTACTATCCCTCCTCAAGTAAGGCTAATGCTGTATTCCCTGTCCTTCTCCGACCCGACGACCCACTGATTGCCCCATTCCTCCACAAGAGAGGCCTCACGGAAATTGTCCTCGCAAAGCCCCATCGTCGTGATGGACATCCTGTCATTATGAATCTGAATATAGCGCAATTCGAAAGGAAACTCAATCAGCGATGCTGTGGTGCAGTATAGTATCCCTTCGTGGTGGGTGATGTCGTGGAAATGCCAGTCACCGGCAAAGACGGCCTTCACATTTCCATAGTGGGTGATAATGCTATATAGTTGATCATTGTATACGCAGTATTCGTTAAAATGGTATTTAGGAGAAGGGGGACGAAAGCCACTTGGCGGACGAATCGGCTTCGCATGAATCGGCATGTGGGTCACGATGAATACTGGTTTGTTCCCACTGTTATCCAGCTCCCGCCTCAGCCACTGCAGTTCCTCTTCAGTCGGACCTATGCCTAGATACCCCCCTTCTCTGTGCAAGTTCCAATCCAAGTGCTCCCACGCTTTGCCATCTTTAGAGATCCAGTAGGCGCAGTCCAGGAAGATGAAACAAAGCCCACCGAGGGTGTGGGCATAGTAGAATCTTCCAGAGGTAAGGCCAAAGACAGGAGCCACAGCATCGCACACACCTTCGTTCCAGGTGTCATGGTTTCCGAGAGTGATCAAATAAGGGCACGATAGTTGATCCATGCCCCCTTTCCCGAAATGGAAGCTCTCCTCATCACTATCATCGGTGAAGTCCCCACAATGGATAACAAAATCGGGAGAGAGCGAGTTTAGTGGGGTGACGGGTGCTTTCGCAATTTCAACCGAGTGGGAAAAGAGCATCTTGTTCCACCATTCCCCGTTCTGTCTGGCTCCCGGCATTATAAAGTGGGTGTCTGCGATCACAGCAAAGGAAATTCTCATGGGTTTGCTTCCTCCAATAGCATCCATATGTAAGCGCAGTTTCGATCATAGCCATAACATTCCTTGCCGGGGTGCCTGGCATAATAGAATTGGGAGAGCCGAGGACAAATCCGCCTCCAGAAGCGGCGACATCAGAGGCAAAGGACTGCTCAAAGAGGGGAACCCTGTCCCCTTCTCTGTGGGCGAACGCCGCTCGGATGCGTTCTTTGGCAGATACAGAATCCTCCTCTGCTTTGAGAGAAGCGTTGTTTTCTTGCATCAGTTAAGCTCCTTAACTCCATCGTGTAGAGTTCCATTTTGGGACAGGATAGACAGGATTGTCTGGATATAAGGAAATCACATCGACCTTGTTAACCCTGTCAGAAAAGCTCCGCCGGGGCTGGTTAATTTAAGCCATACTCGTACCCCGTCTCATACATCGCTACAATATTCTCTGGGGGGCTGACTGCCTGGATGTTGTGACATGGTGCCAAGATATAGCCGCCGCCTTCGCCCAAGATACGAAGGTTATCCTTCACCTCCTGCCGAACCTCTTCCACCGAACCAAACGCCAGCGTATATTGATTATCGACGCCCCCGTGGAAGATCACTTGGTCGCCGAAGTCCCTTTTGAGCCCCTCGCGCTCCATCCCCTTGCACCTCCACTGGATGGGGTTTAACACATCAATGCCTGCTTCAATCATATCCGGCAGGATCTCTCGGATTGCGCCGTCGCTGTGATGGAACACATAGGCCCCAGCCTGGTGAGCCAGGTCTATCATCCGTTTCATCCTGGGGATGAAAAATTCCCGGATCTGCCGGGGTGAGTACATCAGGCCCTCCTGCGAGCCGAAGTCTTCGGCCACATAGGTGATCATCACCTGGCCTGGAATCTGTTCATAGATCCGCAGGGTGTCCTCGTAGCAGAGATCGAACAGCTTGTCCAGACAATAATGTACGATCTCCGGGTGGAGAATTAGATCCATAAAGGCTTGCTCTTGGCCGCGCAGGTGTTTATATGTCAGAAAGGGCTCTGAACCGCCGCCCCGGATGGGATATTTCTCTTTGCCAATCAGTTGGTTAGGGATTTCAGAGTAATCCCACCAGTCCGGACTGGGCCACCTGTAGTTCCTCTTGATCTCATCCAGTGTTTTATACTGGGCCAAGGGATGATAGACACACTCCGAGTATACACCAGTTCCGTAATTTACCTCTTTACGTCGACAGCCAAAGACATCCGTGCCCTTGGGTAAAGCAGGACCGACATATTTGGGTCCCACGGTGACGACCTTGTCGATGTGCAGATGCTCAAACAGCGCCCATTCGTCCTCACAGCCCAGGTATTTCATCAGCTTTTCCGTGGCCTCCCGGGTGGCCCAGTAATCCATCGGAACCCGATCTGGCTTCTGTCGCTTAAGCACTGCCAGCCAGCGTTCTCGGGGGGTCATAGTCTCCTTAGGCATAATCTTCTTTCCTCCTTATAAAATAGGGTTTCACAAATCGCTAACAAGAGTCCGCCTTTGGCGGACGATATGTTTATAGAAGATGTCCCCCCAGAGGTTTAGTCCCGTCAGGGACGATATGTTTGTAGAATCCCCAAAGAATTATGCTCTGAATAGCTCTCCCATTCTTCTGCCCAAGAATTTTCCTGCCAGTAACAGGCTCGATGTGAGCAGAATCATTCCCAGTATCCCCATTGCACTGGCGATGTAGGGTCCGTCTGCAATCCGCCCCAACAGGGCGTAGATAGCCTTAGTGATGGGATAGTAGCGTTCCTCCAAGGCCAGGATTAGACTGTCGCTTACCTCCAACATAGCAAAGGAAAAGCATAAGATGCCCCCAGCCACTAAATTAGCCAAGATGAGAGGGAAAGTGATTCTCCGCAGGGTTCTGAAAGGGCTGGCTCCCACATTTAGGGAGGCCTCTTCTAAGGTGATGCTGGTTTGCTGGAACCCTGCGTAAGCAGAGCGTACCATATAGGGCAATCTTCGCACCGCATAGGCGACAACTAACAGAGGTATGGGGTTTACCCTGGCATCTAAGAAAGTCCCTGAGAAACTTGCTACATAGCCAAAGGCCAACACTAACCCTGGAAGGGCCAGGGGCAGCATGGCAGCTGCATCTAACACGCCTTTGCCGGGAATTCGACTTCGAGCGAGGAGATAGGCGATGAGAATGCCCAGAGTAATGTCACCGACTGTGCTGAGCAGGCTCAGCAACAGACTATTCTTGATACTTAACAATGTCAGCTTATGGGTGAAGACCATACCATAGTACTTCAAAGTGACAACCTTAGGCAAGATGGTCATAAACCACCGTTGAGAAATGGAGGTCAAGAGCACACTGACATGAGGGATGAGGGCCACGGCTGTCAGGCTCAACAAAAGGATGTAGATCAACAGGGTGGTAGTAGGTGTGGCCCGCCGCACCCGAGAGGCCACATGCCCTCGAGCAATCATCCCATATCCTCTGCCTCCCAGAAACCTTTTAGCCAGGTAGAAGAAGACCAGCGTCAAAATGATGACCATAACCACCAGGGCATATCCCATAGGATTCTCGTGGATATCGGTTACCATATTGAAGATTTGTACTGCCACCAGCTTCCTGTAGTCGAAGACCAGCGGGGTACCGAGGTCTGTAAAGGCCCAGATGAAAACAATGACCGCCCCGGCGAAGTACCCCGGGAGCATCAGGGGAAAGGTGATGGTCCGGAAGAGCTTGAGACCACTGGCTCCTACATTTCGGGCTGCCTCCTCCAAGCTGGGATCGATATTGGCTAAGGCGGCAGCTATGTTTAGATACATAATGGGATAGAGATGCAGCACCTCCATGATCACCACACCGGCGATCCCCCCTGCTCCCAGCCAGTCTATCGGACTATGGACAAGCCCCAGCTTCAGCAACAGCAGATTCAACGATCCGAAGCGGGCGAATATCTGTTTCATCCCGATAGCTCCGACAAAGGGAGGCATAATCATTGGCACCAGGATCAAGCCGCTCAGTATCCCCTTCCCTTTGAAGTCATAGCGCACCATCAAGAACGCCAGGGGTAAACTCAAAAGGGTGGTTGCCAGGGTTACGATCAAACCCAGATCAATGCTGTTTAGGATAGCTTCCCGGTGGACCGGATTGGTCAGCATCAGACGAAAGAAGGAGAGGGAGAACTTCCCCTGGGCAGAGAAAGCACCCTTAAAGGCATAAGAAAGGGGGTAGACTAAGAAGAGGGCAAAGAAAAGTCCCAATATCAACAGAAAAAGGAGCGTCGTAGGGGTAAGGCCATATCTTCTGGTCATCGCTTTTCAGTGCGGTTTATCCTCATCATATAACCGATTATGATTAAAGTTCCTACCAGCATGCCGAGACGCAGCAGGCCCCTCCAACTTATCGTCCTCCTACGGCCGGACTGATACTTTTCCCGTGCGAAGGCTGTCCACTGGGCGATAGTCTGATTCCGGAATTTTGGATCTCTCCACTTCCCCTCCTGGGCTAAAGCCGACACCTCCTTTTCGGAAACAGGCATCCGGGCCAATTGCCGGATCCCCTGTTCTACATTCTCTTTCCGTATCACCTCCCGCCAGGCTCTCTTCAGCTGGTCTCTGGAGTCGATGATCATCACCCCAATCAGGTCATTGAGGATACTCCATCTGGCTGAGCCTTTCTGGCTGTCATAGAGAAAATTGGATTTCCACCTGAAGGGATTCATACGCACAGCGGACTGAGCCCCTACTTTTTCGTACAGAGAGGGCAGGATGCTGAATCGGTCTAATTCAAACTGTTTTGGGCCCTCTGCAGCCCCCTTTTTTAGCAGCCACAACTTCTGTCCCCTCTCTGATAGCACAAACCGGAGGAACGACTGGGCTGTTTCTCGATGAGGTGCTCCTTTGAGGATGGCAATAGCATCGGCGTTGACCACGGTTAGATTCTCCGGCATCACATAGCCAATCTTATCTTCTCCCACCTCTTTGGCCTGAGCCCAGGCATAGAAATCGATGGCCAGGGCGTAGGCCACTTCCCCCACTGCCACCTCCTTGGCCGACTGGCTGGCGGCGGCACTGAAATTCCGCACGTTGGCCCCCAGTGCCGTAAGGACCTGCCATCCCCTCTCCCATCCATAGGCCTGCAGGATGATCTCATAGGCCATATGGACACTTCCGCTGTTGCGGGGATCAGCAGATCCTACCCAAGAATAGAGAGCCGGGTCGGCCAGATCTTCCCAACTGCGGGGTTCCGGGAATTTCATCCATTCCAGTACCTTGCGATTATAGACGATCCCAAATCCAGCCATAGTGGCAGCATACCAGGCATAGTCTTCGTCATACAGAGGGATGCCGCCTATGGTCTTGGGGATTTTTTCCAGCTCGGTCTCAGGGATTCGATAGGCCTGTAGAAATCCCAATCGCTTCAACTCTACGAAGGGGTCTGTCCCCCCACCGAAAAGGATATCCACCCCGATACCCTCTGGCTTGTTGGCAAACTCCGATTTTATGAATCGGAGGATGTCCGATGTTCCTCCCACATCCAGCCACTGAAGGGCGATCTCTTCTCCGGTCTCCGCCCGGTAGGCGTCTTGGAAAGCCCTTTCGAATTCGAAGCGGATACCCTCCCAATGGGGAGAGAGCAGAACCAACTTTTCTGTTCCCCACAGAGGGACTGCCCATCCGCTGAGGAGGACCACAAGGGTCCACAGCCCTATCGTCTTCGAACAAGAACCCATAGCCTCTTTCCTATGCCTTTTCTGAGACTGGTCGAGCAGGCTGGCGCAACAGGACCACATCCTCTGGAGCGAATACCACATACACCTCGTCTCTTATTCTCATCTGATGAAGCCCTGGATTATATTCCACAGCCTTGAAGATACTCCCATCCTTCAACTGGAGCAGATATTGCTCGTTGTCTCCTAAATAGACGATGTTTTCTATCCTTGCCCGGAGGATGTTTTCCCTCGGGGGTTTTTCCTTAAATAACCTAATAGCTTCGGGGCGCACCGAGCACAGCACAGGATCCCCCACTTTAGCTCCCTCATAGGCCACCTTTGAGACGACCTTTCCCATCGGGGTGTCTACGGCCACATCTTGGTTAACCACAGTGATGGTGCCTTTCAAGAAGTTGGTTTCTCCGATGAATCCAGCTACAAACACGCTGTTGGGGCGATTGTAAACTGTCTGAGGATCGCCCACCTGAACTACCCGACCAGCGTCCAGCACAGCCATCCGTTGGGCCATAGACAGGGCTTCTTTCTGATCGTGGGTCACATAGATCATTGTAGTGCCGATCTTTTGGTGAATCTGTTTGATCTCCTCTCGCATCTGGGTTCTGAGCTTGGCGTCCAGATTGGATAAGGGTTCGTCCAGCAGCACGACATCGGGCTGAATCACCAATGCCCTGGCCAGTGCCACCCGTTGCTGTTGTCCTCCAGAGAGCTCATTGGGCCTCCGATCGGCATACTTATCCATATGCACAATCTCCAGCACCTCTCTCACCCGTCTTCGCTTTTCACCAGGGGACAGTTTCCTCATATCCAGGCCATATTCTACATTCTTCCAGACCGTCATATGAGGCCATAAGGCGTAATTTTGGAACACCATCCCGGTGTTCCGTTTGTGTGGCGGAACGGAGGTTATATCTCGATCATCGAAGAAGATCCGTCCTGCATTAGGTCGATAGAAGCCGGCGATCAGGCGCAGCAGTGTGGTCTTCCCACATCCTGAAGGTCCTAATAAGAAGAATAATTCCCCCCTCCGGATCTCCAGACTCGCCTCGTCAACTGCCTTGATCTGGCCGAATAGCTTTGTCACCTTTTGAAGTCTGACCCCAACCATAGAGAAGTTTATCCCTTCCTCTTCTTACTAGGATTTAGCTTTGATTGACTCGTAAAAAGTCCAGAGTATTCCCTCTCCCTTGAGGGAGAGGGTAAGGGTTAGGTTGAAATACGACTTTTTACGAACGGATCAGCTTTAAGTAGTGCTAAGTCTTATCAGGAACGGCAGGGGGTATAGGCAGATCTTTCATGGTTATCAGTCCTGGGGGAGATTCTACCACTCTGGGGATACAGTTAACCAGTATGGCGGCTGTAGCCTTGTCCCCTGCTGTGCCCCCGTTGATTCTCAGGTCCAGATGCGGTTCTCCCTCAATCTGGATTGAATCATGGGGGGCTTCAGCCCCCAGATACATCCGCAGATCAAGCGTTATTACCTCCTGACCATCCCTATAGCCTCGGGCAATGTGCTTAATGCCGCTCACTTCCCCCTTGCTCACTTTCACATATTTGGTCTCTATATCAGCTTGGGCTATCACCGGGTCAACTGTCTCTTTTATCTGGTCTAACTCCCATCCAAGCCCGTGGGCGATGAGGGCTAAAGACTCAACCAGTCCCACATGTCCCAATTTGCCCTGATTTACTCTTTCTCTGAACTGCCCAGGGGTCAATCCAGATCCGATTTTTCTTTGCAAAGGAAGCCTTCTGGTGGAGGCATCTACAACCCTCTCCACTCTTATTCTCTTAATCTGCTGACAGACGCTGGTGAGGAAAAGCGGTAAGCTGTCCATAACGAAACCGGGGTTGACTCCGGTGCCCAGCACAGTGACCCCCCTTGCTTTTGCCAACTGGTCCAGCTCTTCAGCTAATTCCGGGTGACGGAGGCCGGGCAGCAACAGCTCTTCTGCCGATGATACCACATTGAGTCCTGCTGAGACGGCCTCTTGTATCTGTGGATACACATCCACAAGCCGAGAGCCGGTAGTGTGAACCACCACATCAGCACTGGTCCCGGCAAAAAGGGTCTGGGGGACATCGCTTACCACCACCCCCAGTCTCTCTGGGATATTCAGGATCTCCCCTAAGTCCTTACCGATCTTCTCCTCATCGAGATCTAAAGCGCCGACAATCTGCATACCTTCCTTCCTCAGCACCATCCTGGCAGCCTCGGCTCCAATCCAGCCTACTCCGTAATGAATCACTCGTATCTGTCTCATCTCTCTCCCTGGAAAGATAGCTACAACCTCTCGTAAGAAGTCGTATTCCCCTCCCCTGGGGGAGGGGACACCCTCACCCCGACCCTCTCCCTCCAAGGGAGAGGGAGCATTTTGGACTTTTTACGAGTCAATCAGCCTTAGTTTGTATCGTCCCTTTTTTGCTGGTTTTGTGGCTTGGCCCCTTTATTGGGCCACTACTTCACCCTCTGTGCCTTGGTAAATTGTCGCGTCGAACTTCAACCTCCCGCAGGTTTAGAACCTGCGGGAGGTTTTTTCTATCCCCAATAATAGGCCTGATACTACCAAATGTCAAGAATAAAGTTGCCGTTTCCCTTCGAACGGGTTATATTTAAACCGTTATCTGAAGTTTCATCCTATCCGCTGGTCGAGCCATCGCTGGCTACGATTATGGTTCGGGGATGGGGTCTGCGCTTTCCCCCGACGGCCGTCAGAACTCAGGTGAGCTGCTATCACCTGAGGGAGGGCATTGTCCCGTGAGAGGAGGACCTCTCACGGGACAGCGAAGGGGAGCAGGATGGGGGGAAAACTCACTGCTCCAGGCCATCGAAGATCTTCTGCCCACGCCTGGGGAAAGCGCGCTTCTTTTTGGTCCCTTTTCTTGACCCGTTCGTAAAAAGTTGCATTATCCCCTCCCCTGGGGAAGGGGATAACGGGGAGGGGGTGGAAAAGTCTTTGAAATATCAAGACTTTCACCCTCACCCTTTCCCTCTCCCTTAAGGGAGAGGGAATACTCTGGACTTTTTACGAGAGGATCTTTTCTGGTAAAGAAAAGAGACAGATAGCTGAGTAAGACAAAGAAGTTCCGTCGCTTATGTCTCCAATTGTAATATTTTTGTGAAAGTTCAGTTATGTTAGTTAAAAGGTCATTGGTCCCATTTATATTCCTCGCTTTTCTCTTTTTCCTCTCCTCCCGGGTCTTTGCTGGCGAGCCGGGCTTCATATGTGCCGAGGTGTTAAAACAGCGCAAGGCAAAACCCTGTTATACTGTCCGTGTATCCTCAACTGGCAGACATAATGCCTTGGTTATCTTTGCCAAATTTCAAGGTGAGGCTCCGGAAGATTCTCTGGCGCCTCCCTGGGCAGAGGAGCTGTTCGATCTGAATCTGAAAGGCAGCTTCAGCCACTTCTATCGAGAGATGTCCCGGGGGGCTCTGCTGGTCAGCGGCTTTGTGCTCAGAAGGCGGTACTCTTCAAAATACGGGCCAGAAGAGTATGTAGCATCAGAGCCCACCGAAGAGGGAGCCTATGGAAGATTCAACCGGGAAGTGCTGGAGGCAGCGGATGCCGAGATTGACTTCAGCAAGTATGACAAAGATGGCGACGGATATGTGGATTTTGTTTTCATCATCTTAAGGAGCAGACCTCACAATTTCATCATAGGTCCTGCGGTTGGCATTGCGGGATTAGGGCTGGAGTCCCCTTTTGTCACCAACGACAGAGGTGGACCTATGGGCAAGATTATGATCGACGAAGGTGCCACTTTAGAGCAGGGCAATTTCTCTTACACTGTGGGGGTAATGGCCCACGAGTATGGCCACATCCTGGGGCTGCCCGACCTGTATGACACAACAATATTAGACCCTGAACTTCCGCCTGAGGAGGACTCTGCAGGCATAGGCCTATGGGGACTGATGGGCTACGGAGCCCTGGGCTGGCACGGAGACGACGGTCCCAACCCCCTGTGTGCTTGGTCTAAGGCGGAATTGGGATGGATTGGCACCAACAACGACAGCCTCATAACCGTGACCCAAAACCGATCCCGTCTCGTGATAAACGATATAGGAGCAGGTGGTTCTGTCTACAAGATTCCGATTAGCTCCAGTGAGTATTTTCTCCTGGTTAACCGTCAGGCCTCAGGCAGCTATTACGACCGGAATATACCCCAAAGTGGGCTTCTCATCTGGCATATAGATGAATTCCGCAGCAACAAAGAGGAGGAACACAAGAAAGTGGACCTGGAATGCGCCGACGGGCTTTTCTCAGACCGAGGCTATCCAGCAGGCACCAGTCCCGACCCTGAGTATGGGATGGACAATCTGGACTTCTGGTCAGATGATGTAGGGTATCGTATCCAGTATTACGGCAACAGGGGAGACGCCACAGATGTCTTCGATGGGGTGAGATTCACCGCCTTCGGCCCGGGGACAAATCCGCGCAGCAACGGATATGAGGAAGACACCCAAATCGCCATTACTAATATCCACCGGGAAGGTGCCCAGATGGTGGTTGACGTTCACTTTGATTTTCCGAACTATCATATCGTCAAGGGCATTAAGTGGTCGGGTCAGATATATGTCAACCAGGATGTTGTTGTAGACTCTGCTGCCACCTTGACCATCAAGCCGGGCACGGTAGTCAGGTTCTCTCCCATAGATACAATGCGCGGGGGCCTGGATCCTGACAGATGCGAGCTTATAGTGCGGGGAGCCCTTAATATCCAAGGGGGGATACTGCCTGTCAGACTTACCTCCGCTGCTCCAGAGCCGAGAAGAGGTGACTGGTATGGAATTTGCTTAGAGGGAGAGAGCGCGGCACTGGCGATGAACAACTGCATCCTCGAATACGCCCAGTTCGGTATTAGCGGAACTGGCACCAGGAGTTTCCTGGACATCTCCGGTTCAACCATCCAGCATAACCAACAGGACGGGATCAAACTGAGCTTTCCCTGGCTCTCCTTTATCACCCTCTCCGGATGCAGATTCCAGGACAACGGCCTGGCAGCTATCAGGTTGACCCAGGGAGGAGTTCTCAATTTGAACCAATGCATCATTTCAGACAACGAATGGGGGGTCTGGAGAGAAGGGGGGAAAACGGAGATCAGCTCCTCCATTATCAAGGCAAATCGCCAGGATGGAATCTATTTGAGTCTTTGGAGAGGGGAATTTCGCATCACAGACTCTCAGATTAGCGACAATCTGGCCGCCGGAATCCGCCTGGTCCACAGCTCAGAGCAACCCGGTGGGGTCATCAGCGGCAATACCATAAGAAACAATGAAATAGGGATTTCCACGATTACCTGTTCGCCTCGCATCACGGAGAACAGACTGGAGGGTAATCGCTGTGCGGTGAGGTGCGAAGGAGCAGCTGTGCCCCAGTTAGATGGATTCAACCGTTTCATCGATAACGGCTGTGCGGTGGTGAACCTGACAGATCGGGAGATATCGGCTCAGAACAACTGGTGGGGCACTGTCGACACAGTTGCCATTGCCTCTCTGATCCAGGGGCCCGTCAGATGGGATATGTATCTGAGAATGGATCCTGAACAGATGGAGCAGGGTTTTCTTTTGGGGCAGAACTTCCCAAATCCCTTCAGTTCTATCACCTGGTTCTGGTATCAAATCCCGTTAGTCCGCACTGATCCCCAGCGGAGTCACTATGTGGTTTTTACCATCTACAATATCCTGGGGCAACCGGTCAGAAGGCTTTTTGACGGGCAGGTTACTGCCGGGCCTCACAGTTTAAGCTGGGATGGATCTGACGACACCGGCAGAAAACTGGCCAGTGGAATCTACATCTATCAACTCAGCACTGAGGGCTTCACCGCCAGCGGGAAGGCAACCCTGAGCAGGTGAATTCCTTCAGAACAAACTCCCCTCTGCCCCTTAAGGCTGCGGTTTGATTCTAAATGAAGGTTCCCTCTCCCCAGTGGGGAGAGGGACAGGGTGAGGGGGAGAAAGAGACAGTAAGCCGTAGGCAGTAGGCAGACTCTCCCCTCTCCCCATGGGGGGAGAGGGATAGGGTGAGGGGGAACCTTTAGTATCCCCTAAAGCAGAAAGGAGGGAAAGATGCAGAAGCTGGAAGTAGGGTATACTGAGTATATGAAAGAGACGCTCAACGCACTGAACAGCGGTCTTTTGCTGGTTTCAGCAGACAAAGAGGGCAGGCCAAATGTGATGACCATCGGCTGGGGCTCTATTGGAGTGATCTGGGGCAGGCCTATGTTTGTGGTGATGGTACGGCCATCTCGGTTCACCTACGGACTTATCGAACAGAGCGGGGAGTTCACCGTCAACCTCCCTCCCCGGGAGCTGGCGGAGACAGTGGCCTTCTGTGGCTCAGTCTCTGGCAGAGACCACGATAAATTTAAGGAGAGAGAGCTTACTCCGGTCGCTGCCCGGTCGGTCAAATCCCCTCTTATCGAGGAATGCCTGGTACACTATGAATGTAGGGTGGTGCACAAGAACGATGTGCTCCCCCAGGAGCTTTTCGCCGACATCGTCTCAGAGTTTTACCCCGGGGGAGATTTTCATCGGGTCTACTTCGGAGAGATTCTCAGAGTGAGTGCTTCCCCCGACGTGCGAGGCAGGGTGTGAGGACCAGTAGGCAGACTCTCCCCTCTCCCCAGGGGGGGAGAGGGATAGGGTGAGGGGTAGAAAGAGACAGTAAGCAGTGAGCAGTAAGCAGATTCTCCCCTCTCCCCAGTGGGGAGAGGGACAGGGTGAGGGGGGAGAAAGAGACAGTAAGCAATAGGCAGTAAGCGTTGGTTGGATTCTATCAAAGAGTGGGGTTGTTGGATGGCGAGATCATTGTAGCGGCGGCCTTCAGGTCGCCATTTATGGAGGTCTAAAGACCTCTGCTACTGTTGGAACCTCCCGCAGGTTTAGACCCTGCGGGAGGTTATTCTGCTTACTGCTTACTGGTCTCTTCCAATATCTCTCCTACGGTGAAGTGGGAGCCGGTGACACAGACTAAGTCATTGGGCTGAGCCATCTTTCTTGCCAGCTGATAGGCCTTCACCACAGAGGGTTCGACCAGGCACTCTACCTGTTTTTTTCTGACCAGGGAGGCAAGGACCTCAGCGTCCAAAGCCCTCTCTGTTTGAGGCTGAGTGGCGACCACCAGGTCTGCACTTGGCAGAAGCAGCTCAAGCATGGCGGGATAGTCTTTGTCTGCCATCACCCCGAAGACCAGGACCAGCCTGTGGAAGCAGAATATCTCTTTGAGGGCCTTTTGCAGGGCAGCGGCTCCGGCCGGGTTGTGGGCCACATCCAGCACGGTCAGTGGATTTCGGGCCACTGTCTGCAGTCGTCCTGGCCATCTCACCGATAAAAGCCCCTGGCGCAGGTGTTCCTCCGTGATCTTGAGGCCCTTCTGCCGGAGAATCTCCACTGCCCTGGTGGCAAGCACAGCGTTGTCAAGCTGATGTCTGCCGGCCAGAGGTGTCTGAAGCTGTCGGTAGTAGCCATCCGCAGAGCTGTAGGAGAAGACTGTCCCCTCGGGCGATAGGCGCTCTTCTTTCCACTTCGCTTCATCTCCCACCCAGTGGAACTTAGCCTGTTTAGATCGGGAGAACTCTTTGATCACCTCCAGGGCTTTTGGGTCCATCTGGCCGCAGACCACCTCTCCTTTTTCTTTCACAATTGCTGCTTTCTCCCCTGCTATCTCTGAGATGTTGTGGCCCAGGTACTGGCAGTGCTCCAGAGAGATATTAGTGATCACCGACAGAAGTGGGGTTACCACATTGGTAGCATCCAGTCTGCCGCCCATCCCGGTTTCCAGCACGGCAAGATCGACCTTCTGGGCGGCGAAATGCCACATTGCCATAGCGGTGACAGTCTCAAAGAAGGTGCACTTGAGCTGGTGGATTCGGGACCTCATCAACCGGACAAACTCCACCACCTGGTCTGTGCCGATCTGCTGGCCCGAGACCTGAATGCGCTCTGTAAACTGAAACAGATGGGGGGAGGTGAAAAGCCCGGTCCTGTAGCCTGCCTGTCGCAGGATCGACTCGATCTGGGCAGCAGTGGAGCCCTTGCCGTTGGTGCCAGCGATGTGGATGAAATCCGTCTGTTGCTGAGGGTGGCCCAGCTCTGCCAGCAAAGCGGTTATCTTCTTTAGACCCAGCTTAATGCCGAACCTCTGCAGGTCATAGAGGAAAAGGAGGGCTTGTTGATAGGTGAGCATTTATGTGAGCAGTTCAATCAGGTTGGTAAGAGTGGATTTGAGGTTCTTGCGGTGGACGACCAGATCCAGGAAGCCGTGTTCGAGCACGGTCTCTGCCGGCTGAAAACCGGGGGGCATCTCCTCCCCGGTGGTCTCTTTTGTCACCCGAGGGCCGCTGAAGCGGATCAAGGTTTTGGGCTCGGCTATTATGACATCCCCCAGGGAGGCGAAGCTTGCCAGCACGCCCGCAGTACAAGGGTTGACCAAAACCGAAATGTAGAGCAGTCCCTGCTGGGAGAGGCGAAACAGATTGGCCGAGGTCTTGGCCATCTGCATCAGCGACAAGGCGCTCTCCTGCATACGCGCACCGCCAGAGGTAGAGACTATAACCAGAGGAAGCCTTCTTTCTATGGCGGTGTTTATCAACCTGACTATCTTCTCGCCCACCACCGAGCCCATGCTTCCTCCGATAAAACTGAAGTTCATCACTCCCAAGGCCAGTGGATGGCCGTTTATCTCTCCCACACCGGTCAGAATGGCTGAGTTCTGCTCCGTCCTCTTCATATGTTCCTTCAATCGATCTACATACCGTTTAACATCTTTGAATTTAAGGGGATCTACTGAAGTCATCCCTGCATTCGTCTCCTGGAAACTGCCTTCATCGACCAATATGTTGATGTACTCTTTGCTGCTGGTGCGAAAGTGGTAATCACATTTGGGACAGACCCGCAGGTTTTTTTCCAGCTCCTTCTGGTAGAGGAGCTCTTTACAGCCGTCGCATTTTATCCACACCCCGTCGGGAAGCTCCTTCTTTTTTATGGTTCGGAATCCTGATTTCATCCTCTCAAACCAGTTCATTTCCTTTTGCCTCCTGTATTATGCCTATTTTCCCCTCACCCTATCCCTCTCCCCAGAGGGGAGAGGGGAGTTTTGCTCTCACTAAGAGGGCAGTTTTATGAAGTCTGAGCTATTTATCGAAAGGAGGGTAATTTGTTGTTGCTTATTATTCCTCTTCCC
>CAZQSC010000005.1:0-29480 GCA_964595705.1 uncultured bacterium
TTAATCAATCTAACTACAGAAACACGAAACCCTAAGATCAATTATGGCAAAATCCTTGGTCATTGTAGAATCGCCAGCGAAGGCGAAAACTATAAATAAGTTCTTGGGAACAGACTACATAGTCAAGCCCTGTGGTGGTCATATCCGTGATTTGCCGGAAGAAGAACTGGGCGTCGACATTGCCAACGGTTTCCGACCCCGGTATGTTTTAATTAAAGGCAAGGGGAAAATCGTTAGGGCGTTAAAGGAAGCAGCGAAGGAAGCCAAAAAGATATTCTTGGCCACCGACCCTGATCGAGAGGGAGAGGCCATCGCCTGGCATGTGGCCCATGAAATAGGCAACAGCAAGAATATGCTTCGAGTTCTGTTGAACGAGATCACCCGCGACGCTGTGCTTAAGGCTATCCAGAGACCCCTGGGTTTGGACCTGAATAAGGTGAATGCCCAGCAGGCCCGTCGGGTAATCGACCGGCTGGTTGGCTATAAAGTGAGTCCCTTTCTGTGGCAGACGGTCTACCGGGGAAGCCTCAGCGCAGGCAGAGTGCAGTCAGTTGCCCTCCGCTTGGTTTGTGAACGGGAGGAGCAAATTACCCAATTTGTTCCCCAGGAGTACTGGTCGATAACCGCTGCCCTTTGCACTCAGAGGGATACTGAGGCAAAGGTATTCGAGGCACAGTTAGTGAAGATTGAGGGGAAAAAGGCCAGTATCCCTGATGAAAACAGCGCCACCGCCATTGTCTCTGAGTTGGAGGAGAAGAGCTTCCGGGTGGTAGATATTAAGAGAAAACAGCAGAGGAGAAAGCCTGCTCCCCCGTTTATCACCAGCACCCTCCAACAGGAGGCGGCCAGGCGGCTCAATTTCTCCACCAAAAAGACAATGGCTCTTGCTCAGCAGCTCTACGAGGGCATCGACCTGGAAGAGGGCAGGACAGGACTGATCACCTATATGCGAACCGACTCCCCCAGGGTTGCTAAGGAGGCAGTAACCGCCGCAAGGCAATATATTGCAGATTCTTACGGTGTGGAATATGTGCCTGAGAAACCAAATACCTTTCGAGCTGGCAAGGCAGCACAGGGAGCCCACGAAGCGGTCAGACCCACCTCCCTTGCCTATTCGCCGAAAAAGGTGAAGAAATTTTTGACCCCAGAGCAACTGCGGCTTTATGAGCTAATATGGACCCGTTTCATCGCCTCTCAGATGAAGCCGGCCCTGCTGGATGTGACTACCGTCGAAATAGAAGCCGATGAATATCTGTTCCGAGCCTCCGAAACCACCATTAGCTTTCGTGGTTTTATGGTCGCCTATAGAGAGGTTAGGGATGAACAGGAGGATGAAACCAAGGTAAAACTGCCAGAGAATCTGAGCGTGGGAGAAGAGTTAAAGTTAGTTTCACTCTCTCCCCAGCAGCACTTCACCGAACCACCTGCCCGTTATACTGAAGCCACCTTAGTCAAAGAGCTTGAGGCCAAGGGCATTGGGCGCCCCAGCACTTATGCCCCCATTGTAAGCATAATTCAAGAGAGGGGTTATGTGAAAAAGGATAAGGGCAGATTGTTTGCCACCGAGTTGGGGATGACGGTGAACCGGCTTTTAGTAGGTGCCTTTCCCGATATTTTCAATGTCCAGTTCACTGCTAAGATGGAAGAGTCTCTTGACCGGGTAGAGGCGGGGGAAGAAGACTGGGTCAAGGTAGTGACTGATTTCTATACCCCCTTTGAAAGCACCCTTTCTCAGGCCAGAAAACAGCGAAGGGAATTGAAGAAGTCGTTGCAAGAGCCCACTGACCAAGTCTGTGAGAAGTGCGGCCGTCCGATGGTCATCAGGTGGGGACGCAATGGGAGGTTTCTCTCCTGTTCTGGTTTCCCTGAGTGCAAAAATGCCCGTCCCCTTGAGCAGGCAGAGGCCGAGCCAAAGCCAACTGGACAGGTGTGCGAGAAATGTGGCGCCCCGATGGTGGTTAAATCGGGCAAATACGGGAGATTTCTTGCCTGTTCTGCCTATCCAAAATGCAAAAACACCAAGGCTCTCACCCTGGGTATCCCTTGCCCCCAATCCGAATGCGACGGCGAAATAGTGGAACGCCGAACTAAAAAGGGAAGGGTCTTTTACGGCTGTAGTAACTATCCCAAATGTGAATTTGCCTCCTGGGACAAACCCGTAGATCGAAGGTGTCCCCAGTGTGGTGCTCCTCTCTTAGTGGAGAAGGCAACCCAAAAGAGAGCTCTATTCCTCCAGTGCCCCAGTTGTAAAGCAGAGTTCCCGGAGGAGGGCTGAAAGATGCGAAAGGCTGTCGAGGGATTTCTCCAATATTTAGAGAAGGAACGGGACTTCTCGGAGAAGACGCTTTGTTCCTATCAGACTGATCTTAAGCAGTTTGTCGCTTTCGTCAGCGATTATCTGCAAAGCTCTGCTGTCAGTGCTCAGGAGGTTGACCAAGTCTGTATCCGCCATTTTCTGGGCACATTAAGAAGGAGAGGCCTCAAGCGGCGTTCAGTAGCCCGTAAACTGGCCAGTGTTCGCTCCTTCTTCAAATATCTGTGCCGAATGAAAATCCTGCGACAGAACCCGGCCTACGGCATCGCCTCCCCCAAACTGGACAAGAAACTCCCTCTTTTTTTGGATGTAGAGCAGACAATAAGGGCAATGGAGCTGCCCAGAGGGAAGGACTTCTTTAGTTGGAGAGACCGTGCCCTTCTGGAGGTGCTTTACGGCACCGGGATTAGAGTGAGCGAGCTGGTGGGCCTGGATATCTCTTCAGTGGATATATTAAGTGGAGTGATTAAGGTTAAAGGCAAAGGGAGAAAACAAAGGGTGGTGCCCATTGGACGCAAGGCACTGGAGAGTATCAGAGAGTACCTGCCCTGGCGGGAAAGGTTGTTGCAGCAGTTTGCCAGCCAGAACCCGGCTCTTTTCCTGAACCGCTATGGTAGGCGGCTTAGCCAACGTGGTGTCCAGAGAATCGTCACCCGCTATCTCTCTGTGGTTTCAGAGCAAAAGGGATTGAGTCCCCATGTCTTAAGGCATAGCTTCGCCACCCATCTGCTGGATGCTGGAGCTGACCTGCAGGCAGTCCGAGAGTTGTTGGGGCATGTGAGTCTCTCCACTACCCAAATTTATACCCATGTTACCACCGACAGATTGAAGAAGATTTACCATCAGGCCCATCCGAGGGCGTAAACGGCCAAAGGAGGTGTCTGGAATTGAGCAAGCTTAAGTTTGCAGGGACTACTGTCCTGGGACTCAGGCGTAATGGTAAGGCTGCGCTGGGTTGTGATGGACAGGTGACTTTTGGCGAGACGGTAATGAAACACAACGCTCGCAAGGTGCAGAAGCTATATAACAACACTATATTAGCGGGATTTGCCGGTGCCGCTGCTGATGCCTTCGCCCTGTTTGAGAGATTTGAGGCGAAGTTGGAGACTTACAACGGAAATCTGAGGCGAGCAGCCGTGGAACTCACAAAAGATTGGAGAATGGACAAATACCTGCGGAGACTGGAGGCACTGCTGGCAGTGATGGATAAAGAGTTCTCGCTGATTATCTCTGGAAGCGGGGATGTTATCGAGCCCGATGATGGCATCATTGCCCTGGGTTCAGGGGGAGCATACGCCTTAGCCGCTGCCAAGGCCTATCTGGAGTGTTCTCAACTGGATGCTAAAACTGTCGTAGAAAAATCTCTGTTGATCGCCTCCTCTATTGATGTGTATACAAACGACAGAATAATTATTGAAGAACTTTAATCCGAGGTGCTGTTTAATGAGAGAATTGACACCCCAGCAGACAGTAGCTGAACTTGACAAGTATGTGATAGGGCAGAACAAAGCCAAAAAGTCAGTAGCAATTGCGCTCAGAAACCGTTGGCGCCGCCAGCAAGTTCCAGAAGAGCTGCGGGATGAGATTATGCCCAATAACATCATTATGATCGGTCCCACCGGGGTGGGCAAAACTGAGATCGCTCGCCGTTTGGCCAATTTAGCTAATGCTCCCTTCGTAAAGGTGGAGGCCTCTAAGTTTACCGAAGTTGGCTACGTAGGACGAGATGTGGAATCGATGATCAGAGACCTCACCGACCTGGCAGTGAATATGGTGAAGACCGAGAAGGCAGAACAGGTCCAGAAAGAGGCCGAAAGGCAGGCCGAGGAAAGACTTTTAGATATTCTCCTTCCTCCTCCCCCTAAAAAAAAGGGCAAGCAGAACCAGTCTTTCGATGAGGAGGTGGAGAAGAAACACCAGAGAAGTCGAGAAAAGCTGAGAAAGCAGCTTCTTGCAGGAAGACTTGACAAAAGAATAGTTGAACTTGAGCTCGCCTCCAATACTTTTCCGATGGTAGAGATATTCTCCCCCATCGGAATAGAGGAGATGGGGATCAACATCCAGGAGATATTCGGGGGGATGATCCCCAAAAAGGTTAAGAGAAGACGAGTAACTGTAGCTGAGGCCCGCAGGATACTGACTCAAGAGGAAGTGCAGAAACTCATTGATATGGATGAGGTAGTCTCTGAGGCCATCAACCGAGTGGAGCAGTCAGGAATAGTCTTTGTAGATGAGATCGATAAAATAGCGTCTGCGGAGCCTTCTGCCAGCGGCCCGGATGTCTCCAGAGAGGGAGTCCAGCGGGACCTGTTGCCTATCGTGGAAGGGTCAAATGTGATGACAAAATACGGGATGGTCAAAACCGACCACATCCTGTTTATCGCTGCCGGTGCTTTCCACTCCGCCAAACCCTCCGACCTAATCCCGGAGATGCAAGGCAGATTCCCTATCCGGGTGGAGCTGGACAGTCTGACTGCTGAGGATTTCGTCAGGATCCTCACCGAGCCCAAAAACGCCCTCATAAAGCAGTATCAGGCCCTGTTAGCCACCGAAGGGGTAAGGATCTCTTTTTCTAAGCAAGCCATCGAAGAGATTGCAAGGGTAGCAGATGAAGTGAACCAAAAGACAGAAAATATCGGAGCACGAAGGCTTCACACGGTCATGAACACCTTGCTGGAGGACATCCTCTACACGGTACCTGAGACAAAGAGGAAGTCCATCCGCATCACCCGCCAGATGGTGAAGAAAACATTAGATAAGATTGTGAGAGACGAAAATTTAAGCCGATATATCCTTTGATGGAGGCCGACAGAGAACACTGGAGGGGATTATGCACCGTTTGCTTGTAATTCACGGTCCCAACCTTAATCTGCTGGGCAAGCGAGAGCCTGAGATTTATGGGACAACCTCCTTGGAGCAGATCAACCAGTTCATCCAGCAGTTGGCGAAACAGCTGGATGTGGAGGTAAAGATCTTCCAATCCAACTCTGAGGGAGAAATAGTTGATGAGATTCACCAGGCGATGGACTGGGCAGATGGGATCCTCATCAACCCTGGGGGGCTTACCCACTACAGCGTGGTGCTCAGGGATGCTGTGGCTGCCTCCGGACTGCCCACAGTGGAGGTGCACCTGTCCAATCTTCACGCCCGAGAACAATTCAGGCAAACCTCAGTAATTGCTTCAGTCTGCGCTGGACAGATCCAGGGATTCGGGGCAGAGAGCTATCTTTTAGGGCTGCGAGCTCTGGCGAAGATTTTAGAAAAATAAGGAGAAGAACTATGAGTATCGAAAAGGCAGTCATCCCTGTGGCTGGGGCAGGCACCCGACTGCTGCCCGCTACCAAATCTCAACCTAAGGAGATGTTGCCAGTGGGCAGAAAACCGGTGGTTCAATATGTGGTGGAAGAGTTGGTGGCCCAGGGATTGAGGAAAATACTCTTTATCACCGGCCGTAAGAAAAGGTCTATTGAAGATCACTTCGACAAAGACCCTGAGCTGATCAGAATACTGACCGAAAGCGGAAATACCGGGCTTTTAGAGCAGTTGGAATACGAGAAAGCAGAGGTCAGCTTCTTCTACGTTCGCCAGGGTCTGCCCTTGGGGTTAGGCCACGCCATCGGCTGTGCCCAGGATTTTGTGGGAGACGAATCCTTTGTAGTAGCACTGGGGGACACCATTATGCAGCCAACAGAATCTCCCTCCTTAGTCCGCAGGCTCATCCAGTCCCATATTTCCCACAAATCTGACTGTACCCTTGCCGTGTGTGAGGTGTCTGAAGATGAGGTGAGCCGCTATGGCATCGTTAGACCCAAGAGAGAAGAAGGAGAAGAATTTGAGGCTGAGGCTTTAGTAGAGAAACCTGCCAAAGGGGAGGTACCAAGCAGATACGCCATAGCTGCCAGGTATGTCTTCAACCCTAATATCTTCGAGGCAATCCGCCGCACTCCTCCAGGGATGGGAGGGGAGATCCAGATCACCGATGCCATCGGGGTGCTTCTTCGAATGGGAGGCAAAGTCAGGTGTCTTAAGCTGGGATCTGAAGAGAGGCGCTATGATATAGGAAATCACCAGACTTATTTCCGGGCGTTCATCGACTTTGCCCTGATGGACGAGGAATACGGGTATACGGTGAGGCAATACTTGCAGAGAAAACTGAGGGGATTTAACTGACCGCTAAGCACAAAAAACAGAGGTTTGCTAAAGAATAGTAACCCATAGGGAGGATATGGATGGACCGCATTCTGATAGCTGTCCTGCCTGATTTTGTCGGCATAGAGGTGATAGTGAAAGGATGGGTGCACAGGATTAGGCAGTTAGGAGGCATAAATTTCGTAATTCTTCGGGATAGAACTGGGACCGTCCAGACAGTTTTCCAGAAGAGCGAGGATCTCTCTGGTATCAGGAACGAGATGGTGGTGGAAGTCAGGGGGAAAGTTGTCTCAGAACCCCGTGCCCCTGGAGGAATAGAGATTCATGTGAACAATTGCACCCTTTTAGGCGATGTCTACTATGGCACCTCCATTCCCTTAGAGATCAGCAACCAACGGGCATTTGACCGGGCAGAGCTTGGCTCTGTGCTGGAACACCGGCCACTGTCGTTGAGAAACCCAAAGGTAGAGGCTATCTTCAAAATCCAAAGCGAGCTGATCTGGGCATTTCGGGAGTTTCTCAAACGTGAAGGTTTCACTGAGATATTCACCCCCAAAATTGTGGCCTCCGGGACCGAAGGCGGGGCTGAACTGTTCAAAGTGGAGTATTTTGAGAAAACTGCTTACTTAGCTCAAAGTCCCCAATTTTACAAACAGATTATGGTTGGTGTCTTCGAGCGAGTGTTCGAAGTGGGACATGTTTATCGGGCAGAAAAACACGACACCTCCCGTCACCTCAACGAATACCTCAGCCTTGACTATGAGATGGGATTCATCGACGACGAACAGGATGTTATTGCCGTGGAGATAGAGCTGTTAAAGTATATGTTTTCTCATACTAAAAAAGCCTGTGGGGCGGAGCTGGAGCTCTGGGGCGCTGAAGTACCTGAATTTGATACCATACCCCAGATCACCCTGAAGGATGCCCTCCAGCTTTTAGAGGAGAAGTATGGAAAGCGGACTAAGTCTAAAGCAGATCTTGATCCAGAAGGTGAAATGCTAATCTGCAAGTACTTCAAGGAGAAGATGGGTACAGAGTTGGTCTACATCACTCACTATCCCACCAGCAAAAGGCCGGTCTACACAATGCCAGACGAGAAAGACCCCGAGGTGACCAGAAGCTTTGACCTCCTGTTCAAGGGACTGGAAGTGACCACCGGTAGCCAGAGGATTCATGACTATGCGATGTTGGTGAAGAATATGGAAAAATTCGGGTTAAACCCTGATGCCTTCGATTTCTATCTTCAGGTGTTCAAATACGGAATGCCTCCCCACGGAGGGCTGGCCATTGGAGCCGAAAGGTTGACCAAGCAGCTACTTGATTTGCCCAACATCCGGATGGCCGCCCTGTTTCCTCGGGACAGAACCAGGATTACCCCATAGATCCTTAGGTCTCCAGAGACTCTTCAACGTGCTGATTGTATCATTGCCAGAGGCACCGCCCACTAAGGCGTGAACCAATGGGAGAGGGCGACCATGGAGGGCTTACTCCCTACTGTCTACTGCCTCTTTCTCCCCCTCTTCCACTCACTCCCTCCATCTTTCCGGGCCGAAGAATTTCGTTAGAGCCTCAACCTCCCGCAGGTTCCAAACCTGCGGGAGGTTTGTTATTTTTCCCCCTCACCCTATCCCTCTCCCCGATGGGGAGAGGGGAGAATCTGCCTACGGCCTCTTTCTTCCCCCCTCCCACTCACTCCCTCATCCCCTCTATTCTCTCGCTTTCAGTAAGGCCCTCACCTGCCCGCTATCAGATAGGCCAGGCCCACTGCCCAGCAGTAATAGGAGAAACAGTCCAGCCTGGCTCGTCTCACAATCCTCAGAAGCCACTTTATAGCGAGATACCCGGAGAGATAAGCAACTGCTGTGCCTAAAATAATAGGGAAAAGGGGCAAACTTCGAGGTGGTGCCACCAAAAGCTCTCGGGCCTTCAACAGGGTTGCCCCCAGGATGGCCGGCAGGGCCAGAAGGAAGGAGAACTCCACTGCGCGGTCAGCTTCTACGCCACAGTAAAGTCCCGTGCTGATGGTTGTCCCTGAGCGGGAAATCCCTGGCAGTATAGCAAACGCCTGGGCTGCTCCGATCAGAAGCGAGTTCTTATAACCAAGTTCTGTGCCAGAGAGCTTCACATAGCGGGTGGGCCAGAGGATGAGTCCAGTCACCAGGAGCATAAAAGCCGCCAGGGTAGGGCTGGAGAAGATCGACTCAATCTGGCGGTCAAAAAGTATCCCCAACAGCCCAGCAGGCAGAGAACCGATAATTATTAACACCGCTAATTTAAAATATCTATCAGTCTTGAACCTCGCCGAGACCCCCCTGCCAGCAGCAATCCCTTTGAAAAAAGATACTACAGTATTAAGCACCAGTGGCCAGAATACAGTAAGCACTGCCAACAGCGTGCCGAAGTGGACGGATACAATAAAGAAAACGGCTGGGTCCTCTACTCCCAGCAGGTCTTTGAGTAACACCAGATGACCGGAACTGCTTATGGGCAGAAACTCTGTCAGACCTTGCAGGAGCCCCAATAAAATTGCGTTGAATATTGACAATCTATTCCTCTGATTTTTAAACTAAACCGGCAGAAAATTAACTACTGCTAAAATGTCAAATAGTCTGCTCATTCTGTTCTTAGCATATGACATTTCGCTAAAGAACTCGCTCTTGTAGTCAGGGTTTTTGGTCCTATTTGGCATCGTGTACCCAGAAAGCACCCTCAATATGTTCAATCTCTGGTTTCCCTTCTCTTAAAGTGATGCCGATCACATCAAACCGCGGGTCTATTTCTGGAAAGTCTTTTTCCCGAAGGTATCTTAAAGCCATCTTCACTATCTGCCTCTGTTTTCTGGAGGTAACCCAACCTTCAGGGGCACCAAAGCCTCCTGTGCAGTCAGTTTTGACCTCAACGAAGACCAGCGTCCTCCCTTTTTGAGCAATAATGTCGATCTCACCTCGGCTGGTTCGGTAGTTTCTCTCCAGGATCCGGAACCCCTTTCGGAGGAGGAACTGTGCAGCTAATTGTTCACCTTTGTTGCCGATGGTTTTTCTGTCTGAGGAGGCTGGCTGTTTTCTCTCCCCTCTCAAGAGAACTCCACCCCCTTGAAACAGCGGCGGTGCAGCGGGCAAGGCCCATGTTTTCTAATGGCTTCTAAATGTTCTTTGGTGCCATAGCCTTTATGTCGGGCGAATCCATAGGCTGGAAACAGCAGATCGTATTGTTCCATCATTCTGTCCCTGCTTACCTTAGCTACTATTGAAGCCGCGGCAACGGAGGCGGAGAGGCTATCTCCGTCGATGATGCCTGTTTGTGGGATGGTCTGACCAGGGATTTCTCCCCCGTCGACTAAGAGATGGCCTGGGGGAGGGATTAGAGAACCGATGGCTTGGTTCATCGCCTTCCAGGTTGCTTGCAGGATGTTAATCCGGTCGATCTCTTCAGCCTGGACAACCCCAATGCCCACTGCTATGGCCACTTGATGGATGAGGTCAAAAAGGGTTTCTCGCTTTGCCGGGTTCAGTTTCTTAGAATCGTCCAATCCCGAGAGGGTCATCTGGGGGGGTAGAATCACGGCCGCTGCCACTACCGGCCCTGCCAGAGGTCCTCTTCCCGCCTCGTCTATCCCGGCAACCCAATTTATGCCTTTCGCCCAGAGCCTGCGTTCAAAGCTGAGGAGTTCCTCTAAACGTTGCCTTTCTGCAGCCTCTCTTTGGCAGCGTCTACGCCATTGCTCGGCCAAAGCCCTGACACCCTGGCGAGGATCGGCCTTCAGCAGAGAAAACAAAGGCTCTTCCAGTCTTTCCTTCTGGGCGACATAGAGCCGGATCTGCTGAACGGTCAGCTTTGCTAAACTTACAGATGTGAGTGTGTCAGGCACTTTCCCCTCTTCAGGAGTCATTTAGCTCTCCCAGATTCTTTCTCTTCAAAAGTCTGGCCCTAACTACTGCTTGAGTTCCAAATCTTTCTCGAATCTCCTCCACTGCCTTTTCTACCTGCCGCAGCCTCTGATTTTCAGTCTCAAAGAGCGACAGCTGAGGGCTTCCAGTCTCAAGACGGGATACTGATATGCCCAGCAACCGAACTTTTCTCTGTCTTAGGTTGATTTTGTTGAGATTGAGCAAACTGGTCTTGTATATTTTCTCTGTCAGGTCGGTGGGATGCAATAGGGTCTGACTGCGAGTGAGGGTAGAAAAATCGAAAAAACGGAGTTTGAGAGTGACGGTTCTGCCCATTTTTCCGGATTTTTTGAGACGATGAGAGATCTCCTCAGAAAGGGCTAACAGAGTGCTCTCCAGTTCTTCTCTTTCGCTTACATCCTGGTCGAATGTGGTTTCCCGGCCTATTGACTTGGGTTCAACAGTTGATTCCACCGGACGGTTATCTATCCCATTAGCGAACTCCCACAACATTTTGCCTGCTTTGCCCAATTTTGATTCCAGGGCCTTCAGGGGATAAGAGGCCAACTGACCGATAGTTTCAATCCCCAGCCCCTTTAAAACCTGCTGGGTCACTTTTCCTACACCCCAGAGTTTTTCCACAGGCAGAGGAGCGAGAAAGTCCCTGGCACGCTGAGGTTCTACAACTACAAATCCGTCTGGTTTCTGCAAGGCGGAGGCGATCTTAGCCACCAGCTTGTTCGGCCCCACCCCTACAGAGGCAACTAATCCCAGTTCCTGCCGGATCTTTTGTTTAATTTTTCTCCCGATTTGTACCGCTGAATTTGGTTCTTTCACATTGGCGGTAACATCAAGGAATGCTTCATCTAAGCTCATCGGTTCTATTAAAGAGGTGAACTCTTGAAGTATCTTCATTATCTTGGCGGACTCCTCCCGGTAACGCCGGATACGAACCGGCAGAAAGACAGCGTGAGGACAACGACGAAAGGCTTGATTGATAGGCATAGCAGAGTGAATCCCAAATTTGCGGGCTTCATAGGAAGCCGCTGAGACAACCCCTCGTCCTTTGGCAGGGTCCGCTCCCACCACTACCGGTTTTCCTCTAAGCTCAGGGTTATCTTTTTGCTCCACAGCCGCATAAAAACAGTCCATATCCACATGAATAATGGTGCGCATGATAACCAGAAGATCAAAAGCAGAGAAGCTGAGCAATCTCTCACTTCCCATTTATTTCTGTGTGAGGACTCTCAGACCCGAATGGATTTTCGGCCTCCGATGCCCCCTTCTTCGTCTATCTCTCCCCCTCTTCTCTGGACACATTAAGATTGGAATCAAGCGTTCCCACGAACTGGCCGAAGGCGTCGTATAACTGAAGCTCTATCTGCTTTGTCCTCCTCGGTATGCTACATCTGTCTTCGAGTAAAAACTGGACTGAAGGAGAGACTGGGTAGGATTTCCCGCTGCCTATTTCTTCCCCTTTGGCATCTTTAAACACTACCCTGACCTCTCCCTGGTAGAAAACGCCGTATGCCCCGTTTATCCTGACAGAGTCTTTTAGGGGTTCAACAGTCAGTCTCTTTTTGATCATACCGACATTGTTCACCTCCAGTATCGGCCCTTCACACCTGGCCGCATACCAGTCCTCGACAAAGGTGTAGGACTGCTGGGGGGCAAGATCCACTAAAGGGCTGAGCACTTCCACCTCTAAGTAGGGGAGTCCGGAGGAGGTAAAGACTTCGACTGAGGCTCCGCTGTCTGGGTAGGCCTCTTCTCTGAAGCAGGTAAATCTCTTGGCGTAGGCATAGCCGTCTTTCCGGTCAACATAGCAAACCCAACCGCCGTCGGAATCGGCGCCGATTTTGCCCCCGTGACCCAGATACTGCACGGCAGAGACTCCAGGAACGACGTTGCTCTTCCACTGAGAATCGTTTTTATCACCGCCCATCACATAATAGCCGTCTTTGCCAAATCTACTGTCTGCCCTGATGGGGAAGTAAACCCAAAAGTTGTCGTAGTCGGTTTCTCCCGGGTGGTTAACTATCGACTGGGTTATATCCCATATGCCCCAGTTGGCTTTCTGGTTGCCTTTGTTGACCAGAGTCTGTTCTACCCTCACCCGGGTACTGCCTTGGTAGATAGTTAACTGTCGTTCGAATTTCAGTCCCCGGCAACTCCATTTGCTGAGTGTCTCCACTGGACTTTCTAAGCGGACGACGGAGGATTCGGGCGTATCGGCCACTATCTGGCAGGAGTAAGGCCCGAAGTCGAGGTTAGGTGGTGGTGGCCATCCTCCACCGCTGGCCAGCCATCTGTGCTGGGGGGCAGGCCAGGTTTTGTAACCACCGTAATTCGGCCAGCCGGACTGTTCGGAGGGAGTATATCTTTTGCCTATCTCTTCGGGGTTCACATAGATAGAAGGGTGTCCATCCAGGTCGTACTGCATCACTCTGCCCCCGATTTCAGGGACTACCGCTAAGGTGATCAGGCCGTTTTTCATCACCCAGGATTTCCAACCCCAGCCAGCGTAGTCTTCCACCGGTACTACCGAACAGGGTTCGGTTTCTGTCCGGACAGTCCCCAGCAACAGAGGCAACGAGCAGAGAACAAGGGCTGCGCTGTGGGGGAAATAGTTACTCATAGAATCCTTCCTTTGTTCTATCTGTTTGTGTGAGATAAGAGCTCAGAATTTGGTCATTGATTGGCAGTTTGTAAGCGTAAGACGAGTGCCATTTTTTTCTAATCGTAATGGAACTTCTATTTGTTCCCTCACAACTTTTTCCTCATTCGTTTCACTATCGGTGAATATATTGAACTTACCTTGAGATAGACCAGCAACTACAAAATAATTTTGCCTGGACCTGGCTGATTGTCTTTCCGAAAGGAAAAGCAATGACTGTTCACCAACAGTAAACTGAGCAGCTCCAACAACGATAGTGGTTATCCCATTAACCGTACCTCCATATAATGTCAATTTCAGCCGATCTTGCTTTTGAAATCGCCCCTTTATCTTATCGCTTACTTCAAGTTGGACATTGGTAAATATACGTTGTTGACCGGGTTTCAAATAAGTATTCACCGAAATTGTGCGGGCGATAATTATGTCACTACTTTTTAGGCACAGATCTTTCAGCGAAAATTCAATCATTGTGGTAGAATTGGACGGTGTTGTACAAAAAAGCACCACAATTATGCCTACAAAAACAAAGGCAAGGAACTTGGCAGTGATTTTCTTATACCTCATGGTTCTTCTCCTTTCCCTTGAATTTTGTTGTTTGAACTATTTTTACGAAATGTGCACCTGGATTCCCATCATTTTATCGAATCAGCACATTAGCACCATTTTCTTCCTGGCTGTAAAGCCCGCCGACCGCAGTTCGTAGACATAAATGCCAGAAGATACCCGCCTTTTCGATCCATCTTTTCCATCCCAGCTAACCCAATAAGTACCTGGGGTGAGTGTCTGGGACACCAGAACTACAATCTTTCTGCCAGTGGTATCGTAAATTGTAAGAGTAATGTATTCATGCATCTTAAGGGAAAAACGGATAATCGTACTAGAATTAAAAGGATTAGGATAATTTTGCGCCAGCCCAAATTCATAAAGTAATGGATTTTCTTCTTGGTTTATTGATGTAGTTAGACTAAGCCTTTTCATTTTGCCTCTTTGCCACAGAGGAGGTACATTCCTCATTCGATCGCCCTGACTTTTATCTGGTAAGCTCTTTATGCAGCTTAAAGGTCTAAAGATCAACCTAACGGAACATCGCCTTGATCTCCCCCCAGGTATTTGCTGGGACGCCGGTCTCGCTACAATAGAGCCACTCCAATGGGAATGGTTTTCTATTTACCGGGAGTTCTCCTTCGATTGGATGTGAGAAGTATATTTCGCAGTTCTTCTGGACCTCTGGCATTCAGCCAATTTTTCTCAAATCCAGGTTCCTGGGTAATCTGGGCAATCGCCATCAGGGCGCGAAGGTGGAAGTTCCGCTCATCGGGAGTGCCCACCAGGATAAAGGCAGTGTGAACCGGAGACAGGGAGGGGGAGAAGGAGACACCTTCCTCACATCTGGCCAAAAGGAGGTCAAATTTGCCACTCCCCTCGATTATGATATGAGGGACAGCCAACCCTGGATGGATGGCTGTAGTGGATTGTCTCTCCCGTTCCATAAGTAGTTCAAACAACCTCTTGGGCTCTATCCCTACCCGAGGGGAAAGCACCTCTGCCGCCTTTTGGAAAAACTTCTCCAACGGCAGCGGTCCTTTTACATCTAAGATAGCACAGCCCTTAACTAACCGGTCGAACCTGTCTTCAATGATGTTGTCTCGTTCTATCAGGATGTCCCTCAGTTCATCTTCCAGGCCACCGGTCACTAACTCTTTCGCAGTAACTCGCTCAACAACATGCATAAGAGCCGACTGTCGTTTCACATTGGGTCGAACATAAGACAAATACCAGACTGCCCCTAAGCCCATAAAGCCACCGGTAATCGCCAGGGGAACGCTCCCCATCTCAAAGATAAGAAATCCATAGGCCGCTATTCCCAGAAGTTGAATCCAGGGACAGAGAGGAGAGCGAAATTTGGGCCTGTAGCTGGATATTTTCGCTGCCCGCATCATAATCACAGAGAGATTCACCAGGATAAAAAGCAAGAGCATCAAAGTGGAGGCCGTTTTGACCAGCTCTTCCAGGGTTAAGAACAGAATTACCACGACCATAAATGCACTGGTGAGGAATATAGATACATAGGGGGTGCCAAATCTCTTGCTCACTTTTCCTAAGAATTTGGGCAGGACTCCATCCCGGCTCATAGCTAAAGGGTTACGAGAGGCAGCCAAAATGCCAGCATTGGCGGTGGTGACAAAGGCGCACATAGCGGCAACAGCTACAATTACGGCCCCAAATGCGCCCATAAAAGTGCTGGCCCCAAGACAGATGGGAGTGAGAGAGCTCTTCAATTGCTGGGCATCAAGAACTCCCACGGTGACCCCTACGACCAACACATAGAGTAGATTGATGATAACAAAGGCTGAGAATATACCCAGGGGTATATTCCTGCCAGGATTCTTAACCTCTTCGCCCACACTTGCCACCTTGGTAAGCCCGCCGTAAGAGATGAAAACCAATCCTGTCACTGCCAGCATTGTTTTAGAGCCAAAGGGCATAAAAGGAAAATATCTTGGGGGGTGAACAGCCTGCAGGCCATAAAACACATATGAGACAAGAATTCCTAAAAGGAGAAGCACCAGAGATATCTGCAATCTCCCGGTGATCTTCACACTGGTGAGGTTGATGAATGTGAAAAGCAGACAGCTTCCCACGGCTATAAGTCTGACCTGAGTGTAACTGACATCTGGATAGATAAGCTGCAGAAATGCACCTATTCCTACCAGGGCAAAGGCGCTTTTAAAGGCGATAGAAAACCAATTGGCCAGTCCTCCCAGTGTGCCTGTCAGGGTGCCGAGGCTGCGCTCAATAAAAAAATAACTGCCCCCGGCTCGAGGCATAGCAGTGGCTAACTCCGCCGTGGCCAATACAGCGGGGATCATCAGCATTCCGGCTAACAAATAGGAGAGTATCGCCGCCGGACCGGCCTTGGCGAAGGCAAGACTGGGCAGAATAAATAATCCAGAGCTCACCATTGCCCCGGAGGCAATGCAGAAAATACCAAGCAGACCAAGTTCTCTTTTAAGAGTTTCCCCTTTCAAGGTACCCCATTTCCACGGTTATGATATTGCCTAGACCTTGATAAACGGTTAGGTTTTATAAATCCGGTATTGAACCCAGATTCGGAAAAACTTATGAAGAATAAAAAAAGTGAACATATCGTCCCTAAAGGGACTTCAAACGAATGGTTAATCTTATTTGCTATAAACATTTTGTCCTATTGGGACAGACAGGAGTCTCGTTAGAGACGTCATGTTTATAGAAAAATTGTCCCCCAAAAGGTATTAGTCTCGTTAGGGACGATATGTAATTTTTAAACTTATGAAGTCAAACCCAAGCCTTATTTGATTGACTCGTAAAAAGTCCAAAATGCTCCCTCTCCCTTGGAGGGAGAGGGTTGGGGTGAGGGTGTCCCCTCTCCCAGGGGAGGGGATATACAACTTCTTATAAGAGGCTCAAGCTTGGTATTGAAAAAAGACCCCGGCCTTTGTTGTTTTAAAAGCCGGGGTCTGAGCCGCTCACTTTTTGTCGTCGTCTACAACCTCGAAATCAGCTTCTACTGGTCCTTCTTTTTTCCTCTCTTCGGTCTTAGTCTCGCCTTCAGAGCCAGGTCCAGTCTGTGCCTGCGCCTGCTGTTGTGCCGTTTTCTTATACATCTCCTCGGCCAGCTTGTGAGACGCCTGGGTGAGCTCTTCGATCGCACGGCGAATCTCCCCTACATCAGAGCTTCCCATCACCTTTTTGAGATTCTCCACCGCCTCTTTGATCCTGTTCTTCTCCTGCTCTGAGACCTTGTCGCCGTATTCTTTCAGTGTCTTTTCGGTGGTGTAGATCAGTTGGTCGGCTTGATTCCTTGCCTCTACCAGTTCTCTTTTCTTTCTGTCCTCTTCAGCATGAGCCTGGGCATCTTTAGCCATCTTCTCTATCTCTTGCTCGGAGAGTCCACTGGAGGCTTGGATCTTGATGCTCTGTTCTTTACCCGTTGCCATATCCTTTGCGGAGACATGGACGATGCCGTTGGCGTCGATATCGAAGGTGACCTCGATCTGGGGGACGCCTCGGGGGGCGGGCGGAATCCCCACCAGATCAAATCTGCCTAAGGTACGATTGTCAACAGCCATCGTGCGTTCTCCTTGCAGCACATGGATGCTCACCGCTGTCTGATTGTCTGCCGCAGTGGTGAAGATCTGACTCTTTCGGGTGGGGATAGTGGTGTTTCTCTCTATCAGTCGGGTCATCACACCGCCCAAGGTCTCAATCCCTAAGGAGAGCGGAGTTACATCCAGCAGCAGGATGTCTTTGACCTCGCCGGAGAGAACAGCCGCCTGGATAGCTGCCCCTATAGCCACTGCCTCATCAGGATTGACGCTCTTGTTGGGACTCTTGTTAAACAGTTGCTTCACTGTCTCCTGGACGGCAGGCATACGGGTTGCTCCTCCCACCAAGATGACCTCATCGATGTCATTAGAGGTGAGTTGAGCGTCTTGTAGCGCTTGCCGGCAGGGTTCAACAGTCCTCTGAATCAGGTCATCTACCAACTGTTCCAGTTTCGCCCTGGTCAGGGTCATATTAAGGTGCTTGGGCCCTGTCTGGTCTGCGGTGATAAAGGGGAGATTAATGGTGGTCTGTAGAGTGGTAGACAGCTCACACTTGGCTTTTTCGGCGGCCTCCTTCAGTCTCTGCAGTGCCATTCTGTCCTCTCTGAGGTCGATTCCATGCTCTTTTCGGAATTCCTCGGCCATCCAATCTATGACCCGCTGGTCGAAGTCATCTCCTCCCAGATGGGTATCTCCGTTGGTGGAGAGTACTTCAAAAACACCCTCACCGAGTTCAAGGATGGAGATATCGAAGGTGCCGCCGCCGAGGTCGAAGACGGCGATCTTTTCGTTCCCTTTTTTGTCCAGCCCGTAAGCCAGAGAGGCAGCGGTGGGCTCGTTGATGATCCGCAGGACCTCCAGGCCAGCAATCTTGCCGGCATCCTTGGTGGCCTGGCGCTGGGAGTCGTTAAAATAGGCAGGCACGGTGATCACCGCCTGTTTCACCTCTTCTCCCAAATAGTCCTCGGCCGTCTTCTTCATCTCCTGCAGTATCATAGCTGATATCTCTGGGGGTGCATATTCCTTTCCTCCGGCCACTACCCTGACATCGCCATTGGGGGCTTCGACCACCTTGTAAGGCACCAGTTTTCTCTCTGTAGCCACTTCGTTGTATCTTCTACCCATAAATCTCTTGATAGAGGATATGGTGTTCTCAGAATTGGTTATGGCCTGTCTTTTGGCAGCCCCTGCCACAAGTCGTTCTCCATCTTTGGTGAATGCCACCACCGAAGGCGTTGTTCTATTTCCTTCTGCATTGGGAATAACCGTCACATCCTTGCCTTCCATCACTGCTACACATGAGTTTGTAGTGCCCAAATCTATCCCGATCACCTTGCCCATTGCAATTTCCCTCCTTATTTGTTAACCACCACTTTCGTATGCCTGAGGACCTTGTCGTTTAGCATGTAGCCTTTCTCTATCTCATCCACTACGGTGCCGGATGGATGCTCGTTGTCTTCTACTTGCAGCACTGCCTCATGGAGATGGGGATCAAAGGGTTTACCAACTGCCTCAATAGGTTTCAGTCCCTCCTTCCCCAATAATTCCAGCAGCTGTCCGAAGATCATCTCCACTCCTTCACGGAGAGAGCTGAGGTTGCCGTCTGTTTTACTGTGATTTAGGGCCCTTTCCAGGTTATCCAGCACGGGAAGCAACTGCTTGATCAGATTTTCATTTGCAGTTTTAACCAGGGCAGCAAACTCCCGGTTAACTCTTTTCTTGTAATTTTCAAATTCGGCTGCTACTCTCAGCAGTTGTTCGTGCTTCTGGCCTAACTCCGCCTCCATTTTCTCCAGCTTTTCCTTTAGCTTAGTCCTCTTTGTACTCTTTTTTACGGTCTCTTCTTCCAACTCGCTCTGTTGTTCTGTAGAGCGATTCTTTTCTACTTCTTCCATTTTGGCTTTCTCCCCGTGTAGTAGGATGTTGTCAAAAATCTAACCACAGAGAATTAATTTTCACTCCGTGTTCTCTGTGGTTTTTTCGTACAATTTTAGGGATTTCAAACACCGTCAGGCGAGCGGGTATTCATTTAACAGTTCACTCATCAGCTTTGCAGTGTATTCCAGTAAGGAGATGTACTTTGAGTACCTCATCCTGGTGGGGCCGATCATCCCCACAGTTCCCCACAGATTCCCGATACTGTAAGTGGAGGTTACTAAACTGCATGTCTGCATCTGAGAGAAGGCATTTTCACTGCCGATGGTGACCACCACGCCCTGTTTTCCAGCCTGCCGGTTCAACAGGCTGATGACCCTTTCTTGTTCATCTAAGAATTCCATCAACTGAGCCAGTCTCTGGCGATCGCTGAACTCGGGTTGAAGCATAATATTTGTTCTTCCCTCCACGAAAAGGTCCCGCGGGGAGTCAAATCGAAAGATGCTATTAGCCTCTTTGATAAAGAAGTTAAATAATTCGGGGGCCGTTTGAGGGGAATATCCAAGTCTCTGCTGGATAGACCGGCGTATCTCTTTGATAGAGAGGCCACTTAGCCGTTCGTTAAACAACTGACAGGCCTCGCGCAGGTTCTTGCGCGAGATGAAGGCCCTCCTTCTGCCAGTGGAAGATCTACTGGGTCTGTCAATCTCTACAGTTATGGTTTTGACCAGCCCGGAGGTTACGGTGATTATCACCAACAGCCTCTTTTTATTCAGGGGAATCAGTTCCAGCTTTTGTAAGATCCCTTCTTCGAACCGGGGAGAGAGAACAACTCCCAGTTGGTGCGACAATTGAGCTATTGTCCTGGAGATTTCATTGAACGCATACTCGGCATCCCTGTCCTTAAGGTATGAACGAAATTTCCTTCTTAACAGCTGTTTTTCCTCGAATCTGAGGGCTTCTCGCTTCATCAGGGAGTCTACATAGTACCGGTAGCCCTTATCGGTCGGTTCCCTGCCCGCAGAGGTGTGAGGTTGATGAAGAAGTCCTTTCTCTTCCAGGTCCATCATGGTGTTACGCACGGTAGCCGGGCTTACCTCGGAGAGATATTTTTTGCAGATCGCTCGGGAACTGACCGGCGCGGCTGTAGCTATATGAATCTGAATAAGACTCTGAAGAACATCACGTTCTCTCTGGGTTAATGTCTCCATAGCTCCATCACCTCGATTAGCACTCTTGTTGAGAGATTGCTAAAATATAATGAACGGGGTCCTTGTTGTCAAGCCTAAAATTTGCTCCCCAAAAGGATGGCCAGAAGGCCCACTATCATATCTAACTTGAGTATATTACTCAATCTACCTAAATTCTGGGCAGTCTCACCCCGCCACACTGACCAGATGACATAGCCGAGGACGGGGACAACGCCGACGCAGATAGTAAGAAGGTAGAGATAGTGGTAGACGCCAAATAAGTAAGGAAGGAACAGGAGGCCAAGCAGCACTGTATAAACGGCCGCTGCCGCCCTCAGGGCCCTCTTCAGGCCAAAGCGAACAGGAGCGGTCCAAGCCCCTACCGAGGCGTCTGCCTGGCAGTCCTGGGCATCTTTGATAATCTCGCGCCCCAGGTGGAACAGAAAGGCCAGAGAGGCCGGGATCAAGGCTGCCTTCGGCTTGCCGACGCTTACACCCCCATAAAGAAAGACCGCTCCGCAGAGAAGGCTGACGGTGAGATTTCCCCAGAAGGGGGTTCGTTTCAGCCATAAGCTGTAAAGAAAGACCGATATTGCCGCCACCAGCGCAATAAATAATAACAACTTGCCTGCTATGCCACCCGCTGCGACCCCCAGAATTAGAAAGCAGGTTGACCAGACGAATGCTTCTGTTTTCCCCACCCCTCCGGAGGGGATAGGCCGCCAGGGTTTATTCACCCTATCGATGGGGGCATCAAAGAAGTCGTTGATCCCGTTTGCCCCCCCGGCGATAAGGGCAGCAGACAGCCCCGCTATAAGGACAGTCAACAGGTCTCCTGAAATTCCGGCTATGAAGGCGGCAACGAAGACCGAGCCGAAGACGATAAGACAGTTAAGGGGGCGTAGCAGGTTTATATAAGCTGAAAGCTTGCGGAGTGTAATCTCTTCTCCTCCTCGAACGAAAACGGTTGCTGAAAATGACCAAAGGGTTCAATTGCCCTCTCTTCAGTTTAGGGGCAGATTGTTTACCCTACATCCGGGAAAATCTATTTATGGCCCGTTCGTAAAAAGTTGCATTTCCCCTCCCCTGTGGGGAGGGGGATACTCTCATCTTCACCCCGTAAAATAATCGTCTTTTATAGTGTTGCCCCTCTCCGCACTCTCTCGGGCAGATTGAGGAAGGATCTATAGTGTAGCTCTTCAGTATTTCACGGGGCCTGCCCCGTGAAATAATCACATCTGATAAGACTTCCTCCATTATACGGTGCTTAACCGATCAAGGCAAAACTACCGTGCAGCTTCCACCTATTTCACGGGGCAAGCCCTCTCCCTGGAAGGGAGAGGGAATACTCTGGACTTTTTACGAGTGGATCATTTATAACATTGGCGCAAGCATGCTGAGATTCTTTACCCCATTAAGCCTCTTAGGTCCACGAATAAATTCGTGGGCTGATAGGCGCTGAGATTCCGAATCTTGGTTTAAATTTAGCAAATTTCTTAGCAGAAAACAAGAATAAAAAAGACCTGCATTTTTCTGTTGACTTCTGGGGTTATTCTTTTTATTTTAAATTCTACTGGCGTATTCGTCTAGCGGACCAGGACGTTGGCCTCTCACGCCAAAAACAGGGGTTCGACTCCCCTATACGCCACCAGTTTCGCGCCCATGGCTCAATTGGACAGAGCGCTTGGCTACGGACCAAGAGGTTGGGGGTTCGAGTCCTCCTGGGCGCATCAGAACCGGGAGGTTGTTATTATCGCTGAGGATGAAAGATGGATGAAGCTCGCCCTTCAGCAGGCGGAGGTTGCCTTCCAGAAGGGCGAGATTCCTGTTGGGGCGGTGGTGGTTTGGGAAGGGAGGGTTATTGGTAGGGGCTACAATCAGGTGGAGGCCCTAAACGATCCTACGGCCCACGCTGAGATTATCGCCCTGGGGGCGGCGGCGACTGCTCTGCAATCCTGGCGCCTGTGCGACTGCGACCTCTATGTTACCTTAGAGCCCTGTCCTATGTGCGCCGGGGCAGCAGCAGTGGCCAGGCTACGCCGACTGGTATTCGGTGCCTTCAATCCCGAAGCAGGAGCCTGCGGCTCACTGTGGAATATCGTCCAGGATCAGCGCCTTGAACACCAAGTTGAGTTGACATCTGGAGTGCTGAAGACAGAATGTGAGAGGATACTTAAATCCTTTTTCGCCAGGTTGAGACAGGCAAAGAAAAAGGAGAGGTGCCTGAGTGGTTGAAAGGGGCGGTCTCGAAAACCGTTGTGGGGGTGACCCCACCCAGGGTTCGAATCCCTGCCTCTCCGCCAGATCACCAACGGAAAGAGATGAACCCAGAGATGACAGAACAACAGGATTACTCTCGCTTCATTAGAGCGTGGAGAGAAAGAATCTCCGCCAGAGAGAAATTCCTTTCCAACTACAGAAAACAAGCCTACCGCCAGGCCCAGAAAGCGGTTTTTATCCTGCAAAAGGAATACGGGATAAAGAGAGCCTTCCTTTTCGGCTCGCTGCTTGATAAGAATCGCTTCACAGATAGATCCGACATCGACCTGGCGGTGGAAGGATTAAAGAAAGCAGCGCTCTTCGAAGCCATAGGTCGCCTGTCTCAACTCGGCCAGTTCCATATTGACCTTCTGCCCTGGGAAGATTGTAAGCACTCTCTTAAGAAAGAGATCCTCCTCAATGGGAAGTTGATTTATGAAAACTCCCGATAAAAGTAGCCAGAGGTTTCGGAGGCTAAAGGCAGAAATAAGCGAAAATCTCGCTGACCTGAAAGCACTGGTTCAGGAGCTAGAAGGGATAAAGGACTCTCTGGTGAGGGATAGTGTTTCAACCTATGATTTGAGGGCGGTGGGTTCAATCCTTCACGACTTCTACAATGGAGTAGAAAATGTCTTTTGCAGAATCGCTCAGGAATTGAATGGAGGCCTGCCGGCCGGAAAAGACTGGCACAGGCAGCTTCTGGTGGATATGGCCGTAGAGATCGAAGGGGTCAGACCCCCGGTTATCTCCAAACTTTTGAAGAAAGAGCTTCAGAGATATCTGGGCTTTCGGCATATCTTCCGCCACATATATGGATTTTCGCTGGAGAAGGAGCGGATAAGAGAACTTTGTGAAAACCTTCCCTCTGTTCTCAACTCCCTGGAAAGAGATTTGCTCAAGTTCTGTCAATATTTAGACATATTATCCCAAGAAGTCTGAATGTGGTAGCCGGGTCTACCAGATTTATAGAGTAATTGAAGAAGGCGGAGAGATGCCCGAGTTGGCCGAAGGGGCGCGACTGGAAATCGCGTGTGGAACCACAAGTTCCACCGTGGGTTCGAATCCCACTCTCTCCGCCATATTTTTGTCGTTAAGCAGGAAAGGGAACAGATGCCTACTCCCCCACAGTGGCTGAGGAAACGGATACACATCACTGAGCAGATTGAGCCGATGCAGCGGCTTCTGAGAGACATAGGGCTTCATACTGTATGTGAAAGTGCCAGGTGTCCTAACATAGCCGAGTGTTTCGGCCAGGGGACGGCCACATTTATGATCTTAGGGAACAGGTGCACACGGAACTGCAAGTTCTGTGCGATAGAAAGCGGCACCCCTCTGCCCCCAGATCCTCAAGAACCCCGGAAAGTAGCCCAGGCAGTCCAAAGGTTAAACCTTCAGTATGTGGTGGTCACTTCAGTTAGTCGGGATGACCTCCCCGATGGCGGGGCCAGCCATTTCGCCCAGACCATCCAGCAGATTCGGACCGCCATGGCTCAGACGGTAATCGAGGTGCTTGTGCCCGACTTCCAAGGCTCTTTGAAGGCGATACGAACAGTGGTAGAGGCCCAACCAGAAGTAATCGGACACAACATAGAGACTGTGCCCTCATTATATCAACAAGTGAGACCGGAGGCAGAATACGTCCGGTCCTTAAAGCTGCTGGAGTCGGTGAAACGCTTAGAGCCAAGAATTTACACCAAATCAGGCTTGATGCTCGGCTTGGGGGAAAGCAGAGGGGAGGTGATCTCCGTTCTAAGAGATCTGCGTGAGGTGGGTTGTGAGATACTCACCCTGGGGCAATACTTGCGACCCAGTAAGGCCCACTCAGAGATCAAGAGGTTTCTCGCCCCAGAAGAGTTTAAAGAATATCAAATCGTAGCAGAACAAATGGGGTTCAGGGCTGTCGCATCTGGGCCTTTCGTGAGAAGCTCTTACCAGGCTAAACAAATTTTCCTCTCCCAAGGGTCAGGATCAGCCGAAATTAGTCAGCCCAACCCCTCCCCAGGAAGAGACAAGCCTTCTGGTACCTTATCGCCAGGGTAGCCACTTCACTCCGACAGAGGCTTGGTTAAATCCGACATCTGTTCGCTTCTCACCTCCTGGATAAATTTTATAATCCTTCGGGCCCTGTTTTCCCAGCTAAATATCTTTGCCTGTCTTAAGCAGGCCTTTGACAACTCTGAATATCGAGTGAAATCAGAGTATATAAGATCAATTGCAGCCGCCCATCCCTCAGCCCTGTTTTGGACCAAATAGCCGTGTTTGTTGTGAGTAATAATCTGTTTTATTCCGTCTAATTCGGTCGCCAAAACAGGGATCCCTGCTGATAGATATTCTAAAACCTTTAACGGACAACTAATCCTGTTCAAAAAAGTAGGGGCCAAGATAGCACATCCCACATCAATCTCCCTTTTTAGTGCCTCTATTTGAGCAGGATTCTGCCAGAGTAATATTTTGACTCTCTCAGATAGATTAAACTTATTAATGATCCCCTTGATAATGTTCATCTCCTCTTCATCCCTTCCCCCGGCCAAAAGGAGTTTAATTCGCTTGCTGCGGATTAGGCTAAGGGCTTCTATAAGAATATCAAGGGGATACTTTTGGATATCAAATGAACCCAAATAACCTAATAAATAACTGAACCCCTCCCTTCTCAAAAGAGAGGTTGTTGATCTTGTCCCGCTTGAGCCGCAAATGAGATTCTGTGTAGGATAGTATTTTTGATAAATCTTTTTCTGTGGCTCTGAGACACAGATAATCCCATCTACTTTAGGTAGATACCTTTTTTCTATCTTTGAATAACGCCTTCTGCTCCTGAGGCTGCTAACATCATCTCGAACTGTCAAGTCGGTAAAGAAATCGTGGGCTTCGAAGAAGACACCGATTTTCTTGAGCTTTTTCAAAAATAATGCAAACGGCAGGAAACTGAGAGCCCGTACAATAAGAATGTCGAATTTGAGTTTAAATAGAAGCTTAAAGAAAACCTTAAACTGCAAAACTAAATGTGAACCAAACAATCTGGGCGCCGAAACCAGAGAGAGCTTCAATGGAGCTTCAATCCCGAATCTTTCTCTCAGGATTCTTTCGATCGGGAGGTTAGAATTTTTCCCGGATATTAACTGAATTGGATGGCCTATTTGATAGAATCCCAGGGCATTAAAGGTAATAAAAGTCGTAGATGGAGCATTCCCGGGCCAGTATCCTTGATGAAAATAGACAATCTTATCGTTCTTTCTCATCAAACAGCTCCTGGTAAGCATTTACCAAAACGGTCTCCATCCTTTCCCAATTGAACTCATTTTCAAATGCAGCTCGACTGTTCTCGGAGAGAGTTTCATATAAGTTCCGATTTTGCTCTAATTCTACAATTTGGGTGGCGATGGCCTTCGCATCAGGCTCTCTGAAGCAATATCCACATTTGTATCTGCTCAGAATCTCATCGGTGGCGGGATTGCTCAGCGAGATAATCGGCAATCCGTAACATAAGTAGTTAAAAAACTTATTGGCGATTCCGAGGCGACCATTTGCCGTCATTATAAAATACAGGCCTAAATGGGCTTGGGATAAATAGTGGGGAACCTCAGAATAATCCACCCAACCGGTGATTACAAATTTATCCTCAATCTTGTAGTCACGCGTCTTCTGGCTAAAATATTCCCACTCTTTGGGGGGGAGCGATCCGATTATGAGACATCTAATATCTGGATCGGCGATATTTCTCATTATCTCTACAATTAACTCCAAACCTCTGTCAAAAAGCATCCTGCCTTCATGACAGATGAAAAACGGCTTGTTGTCCCTGGGTCTGCTGGAGGATTTGAAGATCGATTTTGACTGGCAATTCATAATATTAACGACTTTTCTTGCATTGAGCCCTTCAAAATAGGCCTTTAAAAAATCACTGACAGTGATGATTAAATCCGATATTTCAATAATCCCTTTTTCGAGCTCTATATACTTTAGAAACTCCTTTCTCTTCTTGGTCAACCTGTCTCTCTTTTTGATTAAAAAAAACTCATGAAAATCGAACACAATCTTTTTGGAGGGCTGGATTTTTTTGAGCCCCAGGGAAACTTCCATTGAGATGCCGTCCTCGTGGAAATGGTAGATGTCGGCATCGATTTCGACCAATTTCTGGAGAATGCGTCTTTTGGTGACAAAATCTCTTATACCGAATTGTCGGGGAAGTCTCTTATCATAGTGATAAAACTTAAATTCAACCCCTGATTTCTTAAGGGTTCTATTCCCCTCCAGCGGGATTTCTCTTTTGCGACCCAAAGTCTTTTTATCCAGGGAGGGGGCCAGAATAGTGACATCGAACCCGGCGTTTGCCAGGGAGATCGCCTCTTTATAAAAAACCCGTCCGTCCACCGGACTGTGCTCAAAAACTAAGTGACATATCCTGTTCATAGATTTATCCTGCCTACACTCAAGGTTTTTTTTCTTGCAATTCCTTTGGGGAGAGGATATTCTTGAGGCTATGAAGACCAGAGAAACAGTGTTGCTCTACGAGGAAAAACGTTATCGCAAGCTAGATCAAAGGCTTGTCGACAGAAGCGAGAAAAGAACAGTGGGAAAAATCTTAGACAGAATAGGCCCCCAGGTACACAGTCTGCTGGACATCCCCTGCGGTTACGGCAGATTCACCCCACTTTTTCTGGAAAGGAAACTGCACCTGGCCTGCTCTGACCTGTCTGGGGCTATGGTGACAAGATGCAAAGAAAAAGCGGCTGCTAAGGTTGGAGGCAGAAAGGGTATATTTGTCGTCTCTGATATTCAATATCTCCCTTTCAAAGACAACTCTTTCCACTGTGTCTTCTCCTTCAGACTGTTTCAGCATATTCCCACCCGGCAACAGAGGCAGAATATCCTCTCTGAAATCTCAAGGGTGACACAGAGGTGGGCGGTAATCTCCTTCTACCGTAGGAGCATCTTTCACATATTAGAAAGAAAGCTCATACGGCGGAAGACACCCATAAAAATGGTAACCAAGGAGGAGTTCTCTAAAGAGGCAGCAGCCTGCAATCTGAATTTAAGAGGGCTGTATTCTCTCTTTCCCCTGTTGCATGCCCAGGCCATAGTCCTTTTAGAGAAGTCTACGGATCGCCTTCCGTAGCCTTTTTAACCGTCTATTTGCCTGGTAAAGCGCTGTCCTGAGGCAGAGCAGTCTGTACCAAAGCCCTCTCCCCTTCTGTTTTCCCCAGTAGAGGTTAAAGAAAAGGATCCGGTCGGCGGGAACAAACTCCATTTTAGCAATATCTTCTATTCTCTGAACGGTGAAGAGTCGTTTTTTCACTCGGGCTCGGGTGAGATCTATAAGATAGAGTCGACCGCCTTGGATGAGGAAATTGGCCAGGGTGAGGTCTCGGTGAAAAAGTCCACAATTATGCATCTGCCTCACATATTCTGCCAGAAGTGCTAAGATCCTTCTTCTTCCCTCCTCCCCCTCAGGAGACAGCCGCAAGTACTCTCTTACATTGTCCGTCTCCCCCAGGGACTCAGTGATAAAACAGGCCCTCTCCACCAGCCCTTCATTTCGTTGTTCAAAGGCACCTATGGGGCGGGGGGTGAGGAGGCCATTTCGGAGAAGATGGGTCGCTGTGCGCAAGGAACGAAGTGCCTTGGATTCGGTCAGGGGACTGGCCCAGAAGTGGGGGAAGTTGCGCCAGCCAAAGTCCTTTACCACCACCCTGAGCCCGGAGCCAAGAGGCACCTCGGCCACAAGATTGGGAGAGAGTTTAAACAGCCTGGTCGCCTTCCCTGGTAAAGGCTCACCAGTTTCCAATAATTCCAATACTTCAGGGAAGTTGGGATCGTAAAGGCCCCTCCACCTTCCGTATTTCACCACTATGTAGCGTCCTTCTGGCCTCAGAACCCTAAGTTTTGGAGCTGGTCTATTCAAAGGTCCCTTCAAAATTGAAGTGGAGATTCTGCTTATGTTCTAAAGGTGAAATCCTGGCTTAAACTAAGCTGTCGGCGTCTGCAGACGTCTCCCACACCCTTCTTCCCCGGGAAAATGGCGAATTGGTTAATTGGTGGATGGTGGAGCAAATCCCCTAATACCTATTGACCAATGACCATTGCCTAATAACTAATAACTAATAACTTACTACCTGCTGGCTCGGTCTTCTCTTGGGGATTGTGTTTCGATAGCCAAGGTTGAAGATCAAAAGTGGCAAGAGGTATTTACCTCTGCCACCGCTGAATATCCCACTCATTCTCTTGAAGATAGAGGGCAAAGAGTAGGTATTCTCATAAGCCCAGATAAGCCCTTCTTCCAGTTGCTCTGGTGTCATATTTCGGGGACGAAACACCGCATGCAGACAGTCATAGTTGGCCCAATCTCGGTCGATGATTCTTCCTTCCTTCTCCAGGGTCTTGTAAAAAGCCGTGCCGGGCAGAGGGGTGGCAATAGTGTATTGAACTCCGTCCAATTTCACCCGATTGGCAAACTCAACCGTTCTGGCAAATACATCTCTGTCATCTTGGTCAAAGCCAAATATGAAGGCACCTTCCACAAAGATCCCGTAATAATGGATTCTCCTGATGGCCTCCTGGTAAAACTCCACTTTGTTCTGAGGCTTATTCATCTCTGCGAGCGAGGCGGCAGAGAGGCTCTCCAACCCCAAAAACAGCGCTATGCAGCCGCTTCTCTTGGCCAATCTCAACAACTGGGTGTCATAGGCAGCGTCTACTGAGGTCTGACTGCCCCAGATTATCCTGTGAGGGATCAGGGCCTCGAATAGCCGGGACGCGTAGGGACGATTGGCCATAATATTGTCATCGGTGAAGCCAAAAAACCGTTGATTTAAGGAGTTCCCCCGATTTTTCTTAACAAATTCCACCACCTGTTCCACAGGTCTGAACCGGAGTTTTTGACCAAACAGATGGGTTACAGAACAGAAAGAGCAATTGTAGGGACATCCTCGGGTAATATGGAGCACATTGGTGACTATATACTTACCGTCCTTTAGCAGATCCACTCTGGGCAGAGGCACGGTGGACATATCTGGTTTTCCCTCATTTTTATAGAACTTCTTCAACCCC
>CAZQSC010000006.1:0-15292 GCA_964595705.1 uncultured bacterium
ATACCAGCCGTCCCAGATACGGTAAGCCGGATCACAGACCATTACATACCCATGGGGGGTAATATAGCGGTCGAAGTTACGGTCAAAGAGGGAGGCGATGGATTGGGCCTGTTCCTCTCCAGCCAGTCCCCAATAGGCAGCCCAAATCTGCGCCATAGGCTCGAAGCGATAGCTGCCGTAGAGGAAATGGGGGTGGCCATCTCTGCCTCTCCAGCCGATGTAGGTGCCGCTTTCAGAGTCCCACAGGCCTCCTTCCCGGTAGCCCCGGTTACTCTGCTCTCGGACTTTAGCTGCATAATCCTTAAAATATTTGGCCCTCTGAAAATGACCCAGAGCTTCCTCTGCCTCTGCCAGCAACCGAATAGCCTGATAGAACAGCGCCTGGTTGTAAGTGGTACAGCCGTTTATTCCTATATCTTCGGCCAGCACTGAACCTTCCTTCCCTATACCTTCCCCAATATGGGTCTGTTCCCGCCAGTCCACTGAGTCCTGGCCATCCCAACCCATACCGTAAAGATAATTTTGAGTGACTGAGTCCATAAAAGAGAAGGCTTTCTGAAGGTGCCTGTAGTGGCGCTGGAGAAAAGCCTTATCCCCGGTGTAATGGTAGGCCTGGACTGTGGTGATGATAAGCCCTGGTACATTGTCAATAGGATTGTAAATCCAGGTATAGTCATAGTCGAAACGTTCGTCGAAGCGGCCAAACTCGGCTGTATCATAGTGGAAATCAGGTCCAGAGGCGCCGTAGCCGCGGGGGACATTGCCCCCCTCGTCCTGTCCTTCCCAGATCAGGTTGATGTCGTCTAACAAGGATTGCTCCATCCCGAACTGGGGTTGCCCTAACAGGACATCATGATACCAAAGCAGTTCTCGGGTGCAGAACCGTCCATAGTAAATATGTCCTTTAGCTGCCTCGCTGTTGTGCTTTTTGCCATCGGCTGTCCACCAAAAGCTTCGCAGATAGACACCCCTGGTGGCATGTTCCAGTTGCTGCTGCAAAGCGCCCTCTTCCAATTGGAAAGGAAATTCCTCTTCCGGCATTTTCTTGACCTCCCGGTTGATCACTGTTAAGAAGTGCCTAAAAGTTAATAAGAAAACAGAGAGAAGTCAACCCAATCTTGAGATGACCTGGAAATCGTCTCTCACCTTCCGATAAAGGCCTTTGAATACCTGGTAGCAGTCCTGGTATCTCCTCACATTCTCTTCTATAGGGTAGGTTGGGGGGCTATAAGTTATAGTCTTGTGGCAAGCGGCTTCGAGACTTTCGAAGACTCCAGCCCCTACACCGGCGATCAGGGCTGCTCCGAAGGCAGCCTGTTCAGGAACCTCTGCCGTGGTCAGCTCCATGTTGTAAACATCTGCCTGTATCTGTCTCCACAAGGGGCTTCTGGCTCCCCCTCCTGAGGCGATCCCTTGGTGGGGTTTTATTCCCAGATCTTTCATGATTTCCAGCGAATCCCTCATAGCCAAGACCACTCCCTCCATAATAGCCCTTATCAAATGGGCTCGGCTGTGGCGAAGATCAAGACCGAAGAACACCCCTCTGGCGTCTGGGTCCATATGGGGTGTCCTCTCCCCGATCAGGTAAGGAAGGAACAACAGCCCTTCTGCCCCAGCGGGTATTGGGGCTGCCTCCCTGTCCAGCTCTTGGTAGCTGCCTCCGAAATTATCTCTAAACCAACGCAAGCAAAGCCCGGCGGAAAGAATGGCACCCATTAAAAACCACTTGCCAGGGAGGGCATGACAGAAGGTGTGGGTTCTCAACCCCGGGTCTACTATCACCTCATTCAAGGGGGTAAACAGTTGTCCTCCAGTGCCAATAGTGGAGAGTAGGACCCCAGGGGCTACGACCCCATTGCCTACGGCTGCAATAGGCTGATCACCTCCGCCAGCTGCCACTGGGGTGCCCTCGGCAAGTCCAGTCTCTGAAGCTGCTTGCCGGGTCACACGGCCTGCTACAGACGCAGATTCGGCAATAGGAGGCAAAATTCTGGAAGGCAGTTCAAGCTCCTCCAGTAACTCGGCCGACCACTGCCTCCGTTGGATGTCAAAGAGCAGAGTGCTGGAGGCATTCGATTGGTCGGTACAAATCCCCCCACAGAGATGAAACCGGACATAATCAGCCGGTAGCATAACCTTATCTGTTGCCTCAAATGTCCTGGGTTCATTTTCCCTTAACCACAGAAGAGTGGCCGCCATAAATCCCGGTGCCACCGGATTAGCAGTGAGGCGGGCCAACCTTTCCCTTCCGACCTGGGCATAGATCTGCTCACATTGCCTCTTCGCCCTCTGGTCGGCCCAGATTATGGCTGGTCGAATCACCCCCAGGTTTCTGTCAAGCAAGACCGTCCCATGCATCTGCCCGGAAAGGCCTATCCCTGCTATCCTTTGGGGATCGATAGAAGCTTTCCTGATGACTTTGGAAATGGTCATCTTAGCAGCATCCCACCAGCTCTCCGGATGCTGTTCGGCCCACCCTGGCCTGGGGGTATCAATCCCGTACTCCCTCCCGGCCAGGGCTATAACCTCTCCTGATTCATTGACCAGCAAGGTCTTGGCCGCTGATGTTCCGATATCTATCCCTAAGAGGTATCTCATTGTTCTTCTTAACCACAGAGTCACAGAGAACAGAGTAAGACAGGAAATGAGCAGAATCTGCTATGCCAATGGGCACCCCCTGTCAGGGACGTGAAGCTAAAACGTGAAAATGACTCCAATGTTGGTGTCTAATCACGTTTCACGATGAACCGGGCAATCAGCCAAGGTGCGGCGAAGATGCTTTCTCCCGGTTTTCACGTGCGTTTGGTACAACTTATGTCTCTGGGCCCTCCGTGTCTCTGTGGTGAATTATCCTAATGGTCTGGGGACACCACCGATGAGTCTTTTAGCTGTTTTTCACCCTTCGTAGCAGGCCCAGATAAGCTCATCAACAGTAGTTGTTGCCAGGCATACCACTTGATCTGCTGCCCCGTAGTAAATTTTCACCTCACCGTCGTCTTCGACAATGGCCCCGTTGCAGAACACAACATTGGGGACATCACCGGTTCGCTCGTATATTTCCTTTGGGCCCAGAATGGAATGACGAGAGCGAGCGATCACCCGGGAGGGGTCCTTCAGGTCAAGCAGACAGACTCCGAGTTTATAGATTCGTGTAGAGGCATTAAGTCGTACACCGTGGTAGATGCAAAGCCACCCTTCTTTGGTCTTGATGGGGACCGCTGCGGGACCCAGTTTCTCTTCGTCCCAGCAGTGCCAGCGGGTGCGCATAACCAGACTGGACTTCCCCCAGAATATCAGGTCGGGAGAATAGGAGACCCACATGTCGCCGCCTCCATATTGATTCAGCGGGCGATCAAGTCGGACATAAAGCCCATTGATCTTCTCCGGGAACAGCACCCCATTTCGCTGCTCGGTCTCCGAGGCAAAAGGAAGTCGTTCGTAGTGCACAAAATCTTTCGTGCGAACCAGACCCAGTCGGCAGCCAAAGCTGGCCTCAGAACAGAACATTATATAATACCAATCGTTCAGGAGAGTGATACGGGCATCGTAGCGATTCGTTTCATAAAGATCGTATTCAGCCCCTCCGGGGATATCTACCGGGTCCTTCCACACCTCAAAGTGTACTCCGTCTTCACTGGTGGCTACCCGGAAGTGGGAGATCCGGTCATGATCTTCTACTCGCAGAAACAGCAGGTACCGGTCGCTAAATTTAATCGCCCCTGGATTAAAAACCGAATTACAAGCAACCGGCATATCATCAGCAGTCAAGATTGGATTGCCTTGGTAGCGTCTGACTATTTCTCTTTTTAAGAACCTTCTTTCATCTCCCATAGGACACACTCCTTTGCATTTGGATGTTCAGTTTAATATACTGCTTGTAAAGCCAGAAGGGAAGATAAAAAAATCCAGAAGCGATCCACCTATAGACCACTTCTGGATTTTTAAACCTTAAGGATGGAGTCTGTTGCCAAAACGCACAGCACCTCTGAGTTTTTTGCTACCAGGTGTACTGGCTGATGTTGGCTATGCCACCGGGCTGAGTCAGGGCGTAGACGATCAAGTTAACGCCGAACTGCAAGCCCCGCTCCCTTCCGGTTGCTTCGGTATCTCCCCAGTACCAGCTTATGTTCAGGTCGCTGAAGACCACTGCTAATCTACCTCTTATTTCGATCCCCTCCAGGTAGTTGACATTGCCCCCGCTGGCGCCACCTAAGGGTGGCCCGTCGTCAAAATCATAGAAACTGTGGAACAGGGGATGAGTCTTGGGGATACGGAAAAATTTGCAATCTCTTCCCAACGCCTCTCTTAGCACGGCCTTCGCCTGTTGATCGAAAGTTGTGCCTGCAATCCCTCCTGGAGGAGACGCTCCCGGTTTGGGGCTTTTGGCGATATCTTCAATAAAGAGGAAGCCTCCGCTGCGCAAATAGTTGCCCAAGTTTTCTATCTCTACTGGGCTTAAGGAGACTATACACTCCGAACCAGTCATATATATAAACGGGGCGGAAAACAGCGCAGGATCGCTCAGCTCAATTGTTTGACCCTTAATACTGGCCTTGATCTTCGTGTGATCGTTCATATAACGCAAAAGATTTGGTATGGCCAGAGGAAAGGTGTCAACTTTGGGGTCCTGATAGTTAAAGCGCACCAAAGTCATATTGAAATATCCGGTAATCGCTTTTTTGTCCTCCGGATTGGTAATAATCACCGCATTATATCTCCCTGTGTCCAAATCTTTTATCCCCAACAGCTCCGATTTTACGCTAATTGCCTCCTGCACTGAGGTCATCCTTGTGGGCTGAATCAGCTCCACAGGTTTGAACTCGATCTCGGCTGCTCTTGCTCCACTGGGCGGGGCATAGAACTGGACTCCGGCCGCGATAGTACCGAATAGATCTGCTCCCAAGGAGCTGATGTCTACCAGCTTGTTGAGGTCCGCCACTGGACGAGGCTGATCGGTTCGGGTCAACATCTCCATCTCAACCTCGGATATCTCCGGCCTTTTGGCAAAATCGAAGGCTTTTTTAAGAATAGGAGGCCGAGGCATAAATCTGGCTACCAGCTCCTCTTTCTTCACCAAAACCCCCCGGGAAACTACATAGGCTACAGTGAAAGCAGCGACATGCAGAAAGATGGAGATCAGCAGCGACACAGTGGTTATTTTTCGTCCTCTTTTAATAGCTCCTCCCCCCTTTCTTGCCCTGTTTTAGTGAGCAGTAAGTTCTTCCTTCATTCTGATTCTGATTCTGTTTCTTCTTCCTCTGGGGGCTCTGTGGCAATCACATTATCCACAATCCCCGCTTTTTTAGCGATATCCATTACCTTCACCACCACACCGTGAAAGGTCCTTTTATCCGCTTGAATAATCAAAGTTGTGGTCATATCAAGCTTCCGCCTGTTCTCCTCTATCATCTGCTTAAGGTTGTCAAATGTGACAGTACGGTGGTTGAGCTTCATATTTCCGTCTTTGTCAATAACGATGAACAGGTTTTGTTGTTCAGGGGCAGTAGCCGTCTCAGACTCTGGGAGTTTGACATCCAACCCCGGCGTCACGGAAAACACTGCTGCCACCATAAAGAAAATCAATAGCAGGAATACACAATCTATAAGGGGAGTCATAGGAATCGCCTGTGTTGTCTCCTCCCTCTGTCGTCTGTTATTCATTAGCTTTCACCTCCCTCTCTCATTCTGCCCGGCGTTGGCTTCTCTTCAACACTGCATCCACAAAGGCAAAGGCATAGGGTTCAACCCTAATCGTTTTTCTCTCAGCGTTGCCTCTATAGATATAGAAGAACACCATCGAGAAAAGGGCTATTACCAATCCGGTAACGGTTGTGTGCAGTGCCACTGAGATACCACGGGCAACAATAGTCGGGTCTCCCAATACTCCTGCCTTAGCTATTGCCCCAAAGGACATGATCATTCCTTGGATAGTTCCCAGAAGTCCTAAAAGCGTTGCCCCTCCAGTCATAAACTCCAGGACTCCCAGATTCCTTCTTAGGTAATCCCTGGCTGCGCTGAAACTTATATCCTGTAGTTCCCTTCTCTTCTCTTCAATAGATCTTTCAGCTTCAGCTATATGAGTGTAGCGTTCATAGGCAGCCCAAAGGGTCTCACCAACAAGCCCCCCCGTTTTCTCCAGGAAGGTGGTAATTTCCTGGGAACCAGCCCCATTCTCTACCATTGAGATTGCCTCCTGAACAAGATGTCTCTGTCTCTCCTCTTTTCTGATCTTAAGATGGACAATTGCTCGCTCTATGACAAACGCAACACTGAGGACCGAGCAAACCGCCAGCGGCCACATAAAAAATCCGCCTTCTAAAAAGAACTTAATCATCTCCTCTTCCCTCCTTACTTTTTATGGGTTAAAGGTTTTTGAAAACTCTGACACAGGGGACTACTGACTGCTGCCAGCTATATCAGAGTGCGGTCTTCAACACCTCCAAGTGGCTTTTACAGAACTCCACCTGTGCAGAATACTTAGGATCATTCCCGTATTTGGCTATCACCTCAGTGTATTTCTCTCTTGCCCGGTCAAAATCCTCCTTGGCTTCGTAAGCAGCCCCCATATTCACTAAGGCACTGACTGCATACTCACTCTCTGGGAAACGGACCATAACGCTGTCAAAAACTGCTATTGCTCTGTTGTAGTCCCCCTTGTCGAAAAGCAGCTCTCCCCGATGATAGAGGTTGTAAGCGTTGATCTCGGCGAGGTTCTCCAGGAGGTACTTGGCTCGAGCCACCTTTTGGTGGTTGGGAAAAAGCTCGAGAAACTTCTTGTACTCAACAGTTGCCTGCTCATAGTTCTCAATACTGTAGAAATAGTCACCTAAACTGAACTGGCTATTAGGAGCGTATATCGTGTCGCTGTATTTGGCTACAATCTCCCTGAATATAGGCACTGCCTCATCCTTTCTATTTGAGTAGATCAGACACCACGCCTTGGAATACAGAGCATCATCAATGTATTCGCATTTTGGATACTCCTTTAGTAACTGGTCGAAGACAGCCATTGCGCTTTGATAAAGTTTTTTGTTAAATAGAGATTCTCCCTGTCTATACCGGCTTTCAGCGGCAAACTCACTGGTAGGATATCTATCAGCCAGGGTTTTGAAGACATCGGCTGCACTCTCCCACTCACCTTTTCGATAAAGCCCCCAAGCGGCATAATAATAGGCAGCCGGGGCACTGGGATTGTCGGGATACAACTTATAAAACCGGGTGAAGGCCTCTACACTGCCGTCAATAGTTTCAATCGTTCCTATCCTCTGATAAGCCAACCCTATCTGAAACAGTGCATTAGGAGCAATCAAAGTTTCCGGATACTTCTCCGTTATCACCCCATACAGCTCGATAGCCTTCTGGAAATCTTTGGTATCAAAATAGCAGTTGGCCTGGAGATAGTAAGCAGAGGCTATACTCTCGGGGGTTTCCCCTATCTGGATTACTTTAGCGGTGGCGTCAATGCACTTGTCGTAAAGCTTGAGTTTGTAATATACATTAGCCACCCGGGTGAGGATCAACGCCTTTTCATGGTCAGTTTCAGCAGTTTGTAATATCTCTTCGTAGATTGGGATTGCCTTTGCTGGACTTTCTTTCTCTGCCAGGGAGATAAGCTGTAGGCGAGCGTTGGCAGCTAACTCTTTGTCCTCACTTCTGGCAACTATCTTCAAGATATTCACTGCCTCGGCATCCCTTCCAACAGCAGAGAAAAGCAGGCCCATAGCAAATTGCGTCTTTAGCCTCAACTGGTCGGTGGGGCGATTATTTAGCACAAATTCGTAGTCAGCCTCTGCCTTGGGAAAATCTGCCAGGGCATGATAGGATGCTCCTCTGCCGAAGTAGGCCTCGTTGACAAATTCCTCTTTAGGGAAATTTTGGATAACTATAGTATACTCTTCAACTGCCTGAGGGTATTTCTTATTTTTTTGATAAAGCTTCGCTGTTTCGAAGTGGGCAGTAGCTTCTAACTCTTCGTCTCCAGCAGTAGCTTCCAGCAGCTCGGCCAGAATCTTCTGGGCCCCCGTCTCATCGCCTATCTGGAAATACAAGTCTGCACCAGCAATAGAAGCTGCTACATAGAATTTCCCTGCCTCTTTGGCTACCTTCCCAAATGCCTCCAAGGCTTCTGCCGTCCTGCCCAGTTTTACCAAAGATTGGCCTACCCAATAATAGGCCTGCTGGGCCAGTTCGCTCTCTGGGTATTTCTCAAATATCTTATTATATTCAGCAAGCGCCTCCTCGTATTTGCCCTCATTGTAAAATATCTGCCCGATCCGCACCAGAGAGGCGGGGGCCGACTGAGAACGGGGATATTCTTCTACAACCCGATTGTAGTAACTGAGAGCCTCCTGGAGCTGATTAAGCTTCTCTGAGCACCAACCAGCGTTGTATAGTGAAGCAGCCCTCCGCTCGGTACTGCAGTCAGGGAACTTGACAAGCACATTCAGATACTCCTCTCTCGCCTTTTCTAAATCTCCAGCTTGATAATAGGCATCTCCGATGTAGGACTGAGCGTCAGGCGGATAAGGGCTTTCAGGGTAATTAGTAATAACCAGTGTATAGGCCTTTATTGCCTCATCGTATCTCTTCCAACGCAGATAGTTATGTCCGATATCCAACTGAATCTTCGCCTTGTAGTCCCGCTCTTTGACGGTCTCCTGGGCCAAGACATATGCGTCGTAAGCCTTTTCATAGTCACCCATCCGGTCACGATAAATCTCGCCGATACGCATGAAAGAGTTTTCATAGAGTTTTATGTACTCCTCGAAATCGACATTTTTCCCCTCCCGGAAGGAGGCACGCAATATTTCATACATCTTGTCATAAAGAGCTATCACTCTCTTGTAAGCCTCGATAGTCTTATCGTAGTCTCCCAATCTATCATAACAGAATGCCTTAAGATATTCTGCCTTAGCAATAGCGGCGCTGTTGGGGTATTTCTCCAGAACATTGTTGGCAGCAGCGATGCTCTTTTCATATCTATTCAGTTTAGCGTAAGAGTCTGCAATCTGGTAGGCTGCATCGGCTGCATACTTACTTTCCGGGAATTTATTTACCAGCTCCTCAAAGGTAGAGATCGCCTGTTCATATTTCTTTGCCTTGTAGAAACTCACCCCGGCTCGAAAATACGCCTTGTCCACAAACTTGGATTGAGGGTATAAGGCAATGAAGTTTTTGTACTCCTCTGTAGCCTCTAGAAAACTCTTCTGGTAGAATCTGGTTTCAGCGATTTGAAATTGAACAGTTGCCCTGAAATCATCGGGCACTTTGGGCTGTTTTAGCACCAGTCGGTAGTTTTCTACTGCCCTGTCAAATTCCTCCAGTCTCTTATAGCAAGAGCCCAACTGGTAAAAAGCGGCCGCTTTTATCGGGAGCTTAAGGTCTTCGGTTATCTCCACCTCTATCTTCTCTGTATCTACTCCCCAGTGGTGAAATCTGATGATCTTAGAGTATTCCTCAGTGGCGTATTCATACTCACCTATAGCGTAGTAAGACTGCCCACTTTCAAACCAGGTCATCAAATTCTGCGGAACAGGTAGAAACAAACTTGCTCCCAGAGCCACTACCAATGCTGTCACCACAACTTTCACTGGCATAAGACTCCCTCCCTTCGACAAAAAGAGTTGTTGTGAGAAATATCCCTAACAATCAAGGTAGATTCTGTCAGCCTCCTACCCCAGCATATACACTCATAAAGGCAACACTGCTGCTTTTAACCTCATTGTGCTTCAGATACCTGGCCAACATTCGAAATCCAACCTTGGCCGTAATCCTGTAGCCCAGGAAATCTGACGTATTGGACAATTGTATAGCGTAGATGATCTCGTGATAATCTTTATCCCTGTCCATAAGGTCGAAAAACTTTGTATATTCAGTACCTAATTCGATTGATGTAGTTGGCAACAGATGAAAATTGGTCATCAAGGAGACTATCTCCGATAACTCCTTGGTCTTCGATTCCCCTATCTTATATGGAGTTTGATATTTATACGTACTCTTTATCCGTGGTCTTAGCACAAAACTCCTCAGCATAGTTGTATAATCAAACTTACTGATGATTCCCAAGAACCGTGCGTCTTTTGCCAATGTAGGTTGTGACTCACGCTGGTGGTATAACTCGTATTTCACTTTATTGATGAAGTTCGCATGGGGAATGCCAATGTAGTGAAACTCGGCGTAAGAGGAGTTCACCGTAGTGTTGGGGGTAACCAACGGATCGATAAAAGGTTGCAAGGAGCCTTTGGTGCCGGGAGGTTGAACCCACTGCACAAGGTTATCAGGGATATCATCTTGCACCTTTTTAATGTTGTGAAACACCTGTAGCCTCCCTATGCCAGCGAAGTCTCGGTATAAAGTCAGCAGACCATAGGTGGCTCGGTTCCTCCTACCGCTGGAGACGAGGCGTTCATTAAGGTAACCACCGGTCAGCTTAAGACCTGGAAGTACCTCGGCACCAATGTAGAAGTTATACCCCCGGTGGTCCTTCTTATACGGGTAATCCGGATCATTGTCGTTCTCAAATCTATCGATCACGGTGTTATTGTTCATATCCAGCCCGAAGAGAAATTCGGGAGGGTCAACGCTATAACGGAGAAAAGGTTCCGCGTAGTCGGGCTCAAAGTTCTGGTTCTGGTTGAAGTCACTGACCCGGTCGTTGTTCTCATCCAGGCCAGGGAAGATGCCGTCGTTTTTACTGAGATCATTACCTGCACGCTGATTCACAGATTTCCGGCGCCAGTCAGGATATCTGTCCTGGTCGTCATTGTCATCCACAAACTCGAAACAGAAGCGTTCCGGTTCGTCATAATAGATGTTTCCTGTGCCATCAGGAATGTATGCCGTAGTAGAGTAATCGTAGTCTATATTGAACAGCTCACCGTAACCGTACCAGGGGAAAGCTACCTTAGAGATGTTCACATAGTAAGCCGTGCTTTTATCAGTGGAACGAGCGAGTTTATCCTCTATTTTGGGGTTGCGATTGGGGAACAGCCGATATCGGCTGTTTACATTATATTCTGCCCTTAGATTCCAGCCAGCGATGTCTGTTAGCTCGACTGTGAGGCCGTAGATCTCATTAGCGGTGGGCAGACCATAGGCAAACCTCACTACCCTCTGGTTGGTGCCGTCCTTCACATTGCCAGGGGCTCTGCACACGGGGAGGAATATCTCCTCCCTCACGGCGTTAAGCTGAATATTGGAGGTAATTTCCACCTTGTAGTCATTAGCTAAGGTGAGCTCAAAGCTAATCTTGCTGAACCGATTTGCCTCTATGAGATTGCCCTTTTCATCTATATATCCATAACGGGAAAGATCAAAGGTGAGGTAGATTTGGTCGGTGCCATTAGCCTCATAGTGGCCCCGGTACTTCACCCCTCCGGTGATCTCCGGATTACCCGGCCCCAGGTCGGCTAACCTGCCGTCAATGTAGATCTTCACCGGTAGAAATAGCATAGCTCCTCCTTCCCCGTCCTCAGGGGAGTCGTCCGACAGCCGAATAATAATCCTCCTCACCGTCCCCCAGTTCTGACCAGTGGTGAGTCTGCCTTTAAAAGTGTTCTCCACCCAGTCATCGATATTTTTCATATTATGGGCATTCACATAGGTTGCGCCTATCTCGGCAAAACGGGCGACCCTTACCACCCCTCTGAGGCCGATAAGAGTCGTATTGTCGGTGTTGCTCTCTGGGGGAAAAGTATCCTCCTTGCGGGGGGTACCCGGATTGCTAATGCGGGAAGCTAAGGCCGTGAAGGAATATTTATCGGTCAGAATATCCAACTGCGAACCGTTAAATGTAGGTTTAGAGAAAGTAAGAGGGGTGAGGGTGGTCCTGATCTCCTCCCCTATAGTCAGCGCACTGTAGTATTGCCCTCTGGAGGCAGAGGAGATCAGCAACCTATCGAACCAGGAGGAGAATCTGGGGCTTTTGAATATCTGGCTTCCAAGCTCTCGTGGCTGAATCTCCTGCCAATCGTAAATCTGCCAACCACGGGTGATGTAATTGCCAAATATATCATAATACCTGGCCCCCTCTAAGGCAATAGGCACATACCGCTTATAGGTGTCTTTAGCATAGTTAGTATATCTCCACTGTTCCCAGCCGAACTCGTAATAAAGCTCCTGAGGCACATACCACTTCCTTAAACAAGGCTCTAGGGCGGCAATGCGCGTGGTAGGGCCTACCGGTCCAAGAGGCTCAAATGCAGTACCCCTTCTCTCGACAGCAGAACTGTGACTGAAGATCAATAAGCTAAAGCTTATTAAACCTAATACAGCAATAACCCACCTTTTCGCCATTTGCCTCCTCCCTTTCTATGCCTGCCTTTCCATCGGAATCTCCATAAGGCAAGATTTTAAATTTATCTCCAGCCTTTCAAGACGGTTATTAGGTCATTAGTCACTGGTGATCAGCTGTTGGTGAATTCAAATCATCACTTACCAGAGTTCACTAGTAACCCAGATTATGCGTTAAAAACTGAAATAATAAGGATCTATGAGAGTAAGAATATCATTTAAAAACAGCCGAGGAGCCTCTCAGTAGGATACAACAACTGTTTTATTAAGACAAGTCTCCTCCCAGTCTCCGTGAACCTTCACCTGGCAGATATACAGACCAGGTGGCACCAGCTTATTATCCTCCGCCGTACCATCCCAGGTTAGCCCCAAGATCCTACCGCTGGCCTGCGGTTGGTCGTATACCTCCTTAACCAGCTCGCCGCCTAGAGTGTATATCCGCACCGTAACCCGTTGCGTTCCTTCAACCTTTAGAAGAGTGAAGTCCAAATACACACTGTCATTTACATTATCTCCATTGGGAGTGATGACCCTGGGACCCAAAGAGACATCACTGATGAGCTTCTCTGTAGAAGCCAATGCCGGCAGGACAACCATAGTGGGGTCTTTCAACCTGGGATCAGGGTCCACCAGTTGCCACAATCCTTCCACTGAACTGTTACCAATAAGGGCCCTAAACTCCGTGTTGTTATGGAACACCGGACAGGTAAATTCGATTTGCACTGTTTCGTCGAACATAAGGTGGGGCAATCCAATCCATAGTGAATCACCCGTAGCCCTGATCATCTGACACTGCGCGGTCTGATCTACCGAGTCGATCTTCACCGAATCCAGGCGGGCTAACCCAGGTGTTAAAATCAGTACCTGGTCAAACCCCTTGATCTCTGCCTCCCAGAGCTCCTCCTTCCACCCCTGTAGTGAGTCGGGCAGAGAGTTCCACTCATCTTCGGTTACCTGGGTGCTGTCGATTTTAAAGAAAGCCCAGGATTCCTCTAAAACCCTTCCCTTTCTCCAAGAAGGCAGTTTCAGCCACTGTTCTTTCGTCTTCTCCCGGCCAAACCTGTCGTACCAGTGGATATTTATCCCCTGGAACTTTGGTCTGCTGAAGGTGAAGGTAAAGCTTTGAGGTTCACCAGCTGGAATGGCCTCCCTGGGTTCGATCTTGCCATAAACGACAGTGAGAGCCGGGTCAGTGTAGGAGATGGTTATGGAATCTAACGAAGGGGCAGCTTCTGGGTTATCGGAAAACAGATTGGCCTCAATAAATAGATACTTTCGAGGAGAGGGGGATTTAAACGGCCCCGGGATCCTATAATACTCGCTCCAGGGACTCCAGGCAGCCTCCACCGGCACGATCTCCGAGGTTATAGGCCCCCGCATAAACGCTGGCAGTTTGTTATATATCTCCTCTGCGTTGGGACCTGTTATCTCCTTCCCATCTTTGGTGAAGTAGTGCTTCACCTCCTGTACTGCATAGCCGGTTCTGGTACGCAGCTGGATTCGGGTGCCAGGAGGAGTGGAACCCTCCCAGGAAATATAAGAGAGATTCTGAGGCTTGTCCAGTTCAATAAGATCAGACCGGAGGGTCACCCCAGGGATAGTTCCTTCGCCAAAACACTGGAACTCAAGGATTTTCCCGACATTAGTAGTCCGAAGGGCCCTGGTAGTGCCATAATCATGATGAAAAAGGATATACCGCACCTTTTTAGGTGAAAATGGGATATCAAAGTTCCACAGTCTCGGTTCTACATCATTTTTGAAATCGATCACCCTTTCCCATACCAGCGGTTTTTCGTCCACCTTCCAGGCGTCACCTCCCGGCGAGTAGGTGGCCTGAGTCCCATCAGAAACATAGATCTTGAAGCCATCCATTGGCCCCGACAGACCAGGCAGAGACATATAGATAGGGTAGGAGACAATACGTATAGTGTCAATCCAGAAGACAGCCCCGAGGTCGAACCTGAACCAGCCTTCCGCCTCCCAATCTGAAGCCCGGTGGACGTTAGCATAAGTCCATAGTAGCCCATCTATAGTATTTATGGCCGGCCCTCCCGCAGCCTGCTCAGCGCTTCCACCTCGAGCCAGGCTTCCCAGAGCCACATTCTGTAGTGACCACACCTCCAGTTCGGCAAGACCTGAATTGGCGATCTTCTTGGTAAACAATATCTTAACATACTGGAGGGCGGCTCCCATAAGCAGATTATCCTGGCGGTCTCTCACCGGATAGAAGACCACCTCCCGGTCCTCTCCCTCCTCGGGCAGGGTTCCTCCCGTAGCCAGAAAATGTTCCTTAGTGTCAAATATTATCTCAAATATGTGCTTATCATTGGGTTTTATAGTCTTGCCCACCTCTATATAGTACAAGGCAAGGGTGCGACTGCCCGGAAATCTGTTCTCCCCGTCAGAGATAAAAACCCTGAACTCAGGGAAGGGAGTCTTGCCCTCCGGGAAGATCAACCTTATGCTTTTAGCCGTCACTCCCCGACCCAGGTCTACCACTACCCACCATTTCTCCAGATCGTCTGTAAAAGCAGGTGTCCAATATGTGCGGGGATTGCCATCTATAATCCTTCGGGCCAAGGCCTTGTTCGAACCAACTGCTTTGACTCCCCCTTCATACTCCCTCTTCTCTTTCTCATATTTATAACTGGAGGCATCTAAGCAGGCGTTTACCTCCCTTTTCACACTCCCCAGTTGGATTCGCCCATCAGGGGTGAGCTTCAGCATGGTAGAATCTGACAGTTCACCTATGGGTTTACTGTTGAATGTCCATTTCTCCCAATCCTGCTGACTGTCAATAACCAGAGTGCCGGCCAGCAGATAAACAGGAGGGAATAGAAAGGCTATAAAAAGGAGACCCCAAAGAGATACCCTTCTCATATTCATCATACTTTTCTTCCCTGAACTCATCACTAAAGCCTGACAAAATGGTAGGGATTTATGAATTCTAACCTCCGCGTCACAAGTCCTAAATAAAACAGAGCTTATTTGAATATTGGTT
>CAZQSC010000006.1:15302-28607 GCA_964595705.1 uncultured bacterium
TGGAGCCTGTCTGGAATTCGGAATCGGTTGTTTTAAAGCTTAGTTATCAGTAGAGCACCACAGCGGTCTTTGTCTCTTCAAATCTCTCCTGATCTCCCTCCACTCGAATTCTAACCAGGTAGATGCCAGGCGGCACAAGTTTGCCTTCAGCATCCAGACCATCCCAGATGTCCCGGAATTCACCGCAACCTTCCTGCTGAGAGGATATTGTTCGCAATCTCGCACCAGAGAGATCGCAGATATCCACTGTAATGGGAGCGGTCCCGATAACCTGGAATACCTTAAAATATATAGAGACTACATCGTTCTGGCCGTCTCCATTAGGGGTAAAAGGATTAGGAGAGACTGTGAGATCTCCAACAACCTTGCCCAGTGACCTCTCTGATCCTCTCACAGCAAGGTCTCCGGGTTTTTCCTCCTCTACATCCTGGGGGAGGTTCTCTGTCCAACTGGCCCATGCTTTACTCGCAAAGACAGTCCCATAAGTGAGTATGGAGCAGTCAAAGACCAACTCCAGTGAATCGGCATCAGAGCTGATCTTCCTGCCACCAAGCAGCTGAATAGTAAGTTGCCTCCCCTCGGTCTGGACGCTGTAGTCCTTGTCAGAGAGCAGTTTGCCTCCCACCTTTAGGCTTTCTACCTGGGCCTGAACCGGGGTATTGATCTGAAGCACATCAAACCCTAAGTCTCCGCTACCGATAGTTGGCCGCAGGGTATATCTAAAGCGGACTGTAACCCCAAGATCGACATTCTCATGGGGGAAAATCTCCCCCCACAGCTTCCGGGCAACAACAGGCTGAGAATACTCAAAGGAGATGTTGTCTACCTTTGCTTGAGTAGAGGGATCCTCATTGACCATAGTGACCCTAACTTGCAAATACTGTCTGGGGCCTATCACAACAATAGGATCTCCTGGATTTTTATACGGCAATGACCAGGGACTCCAGTTCTCCGTATCCGGCACTCCTCCTCGACCTCTCTCCGACTCCTTGAGGCTCTTCCAGGTTTGATAATTCTCCTCATCGGTCTCACCGGTTAACTCCTCCTCCTCGCCGATCTCGTTTATCCGGAAGTAACGGAGGGTAGTTTTATCTTTCCCCACCCGAGTTTGTACCAGCACCTCTGTGCCCGGGTCTTTCTCTGCCACCCACCAAATTCCCCCCAGGTTCGCTATCTCTCCCAGGTCGATGATCTCTGAGATGAAACTGGCCTCTCTGAAGTAACCTTCTCCCCTTATCTCCAATTGGTCTATCTCAAAGGGGTCGGACACAGCACATCTTAATTTCAGATAGCGAATATGCTGAAGTGGAAAAGAACTGTCCGCCACCACTACATTCGGATTCACCGGCACGGCGCTAAGCAGAGAATAGATGGGCCGACCATCTTTATCTTGGGTCCCCGGGGAGCCATCATTGGCCCACAGTTCATAGCCCTTCATATACAAGACCTCATGAGCGCCCCAATCGAAGTCAGGGTACTTGCTGACAAGCTCAGGATTAAGTTGGCGATTTAAGGGGTAAAACCTCACCAGTTTAACCGGATAGGCCTGGCCCAGATCAGCATAAACGGTGACTCCTAGGTTGTATTTACTTGCGCTGAACTCTTCCAGAGCCAGAGTATCCTGTTTCCCATCGGCCAGGACGAGTATCTTCTTTCGATCCCCAAACCTGAGATTAGGGCTCCACAGCCGGCCATCGCCCGGCTGGTAACCTTCCTCACCAACTTCTCCATCTCTGCCGTAACCAGCAAAAAGCCTCTTCTCCTTGTACAATTGGTTCAACAGATTCTGCTTCGGGCTGATTCTGCTCGGCAGAATCCAACCCGGCTGGGAATTATAATCTGCGTTTTTCAGTTTGCCCGAGTCTTGCCAGAGATGGGTCTGCTCGCCGATAATATAAGTCTTTACTTCAGCTTGAAGCGTGCCGCTGCCCAAACCCACCAACGCCATAAATCCTACCCAAAGAAGGGATTTTATCCGAATCAATCTCATAGCACTCACTTTTCCCTTTGGCCTGGAGATCGGAGAGCTAACCACAAATTTTACCAACTAATGGTGCTATTCCGCACCGATCCTTGTAGTAATATCAAGGATTGTAAGCACATATTCGCAGGGGCAGACACGGGTACGTCCCTACCAGAGACCTGCATAAACGCTGATTTGCCAAGACTGGGGGTCCGCCAGCAAATAAGCCACCAAGGGTCAGTAGACAACCGCCACTGTTTTTATTTCCTCGAACATCTCTTCGTCAGCCTCCACCCGGATTCTGACTAAATAGATGCCTGGGGGTACTAATTTACCCTGGTCGTCCAGGCCATCCCACTGGATGTTTCGAAACTCAGTGCTATCCACTTGCTTGGAGAATACTTTTCGAATTATCCCCCCCGAGAAGTTGCAAATATCGACCTTAACCGGGGCAAAAGTGACAATCTGGAATACCTTGAAATATATGTTGGCAACGTCATTTTGGGCGTCGCCGTTGGGAGTAAAGGGATTGGGAGAGATGACCAAGTCGCCAATAACCTTACCCAGAAAGCTTTCCGAACCCCTTACCCCAAGGTCTCCAGGATTTTCCTCCTCTACATCTTGGGGTAAGATCTGTATCCAACTAGCCCAGGCCCTGCTGGCAAAAACAGTGCCAAAGGAGAGTATGGAGCAATCAAAAACAAGTTCAAGTGAGTCGGCATCCGAAGTGACCCTTCTGCCGTTGAGCAACTGGAGGGTTAACTGTTTCTCCTCCGCTTTGACGTTGTAATCGTTTGCCGGGACCAGTTCCCCTCCGATTTTCAGACTCTCCACCCTGGCCTGCACCGGGGTGTCTATTTGAAGGATATCAAAGCCGGAGTCCTGGCTGGCAATTTGGGGCCGCAAGCTATACCTGAAGGTCAATGTCTTGCCCAGTTCAATATTCTCGCGGGGGGAGATTTCACCCAGCAACCGGCGGGCAACAGTCGGCTGTGAGTATTCGAAAAAGACATTGTCCACTTGGGCCCGAACTGAAGGGTTTTCGCTGATTAAGGTGACTTTAATCTGCAGATACTGCCGGGGGCCCTTGACCACGATATAGTCGCCAGATTGTTTATAGGGTAACGACCAGGGGCTCCAATTCTCAGTATCTGGCAGCCTTCCCCTTCCCCTTTCCGACACCTTCAGCCTTGTCCACAACCTGTAGTTTTCTTCGTCGGTCTCACCGGTGAGCTCTTCTTCCTCACCGATGTCATTTATCCTAAAGTAACGGAGGGTTGTCCTATCCCTCCCCACCCGGGTCTGCACCAACACCTGGGTCCCGGGGTCTTTTTCAGCAGTCCACCAGATTCTGCCTAAATTGGCTATGTCATTTAAGTCAATAATCTCTGATACAAAGCTGGCGTGCCGGACATAGCCTTCTCCTCTTATCTCCAGTTGGTCCATCTCAAATGGGTCGTTAGAACACCACAGCTTAAGGTAACGAATATGTTGCGGTTGAAAAGAGGTATCGGTGACCACGATGTTCGTATTCACTGGTACAGCGCTCAATAGGTGATAGATGGGGTGACCGTCCTCGTCCTGGGTTTCGACAGAACCGTCATTTGCCCATAGTTCATAACCCTTTACATATAAGTCTTCATGAGTCCCCCAGTCAAAGTCCGGATACTTTTCAACTAAACTGGAACCTGTCTGGCGATTTAAGGGATAAAACTTCACCTCTTTAACCGGGTAAGCTCCCCCTAAGTCTGCGTAAATGGTGACCCCCTGGGGGATTCGTTTGGTGACAAAGTGTTCCAGGGCCAGAGTGTCCTGCAGTCCATCGGCCAGTTTAAGTATCCTGTCTTTGTCTCCGGAGCTGAGATTCTCGCTCCACAGCCGGGCATCGCCCTCTCTGTACCTGTACAAATCTGCCATAATCAGCTTCCCCTCTCTGCCGTACGCGGCGAACAGTCTCCCCTCCTCATACAATCGGTTCAGGATATTCTGCTCCATGCTGATCCTTATGGGCAGTATCCAACCTGGCTGAGAGCTCCAATCTGCATTCAGAAGCTTACCGGAAGCCTGCCAGGGGTGGGTCTGATCGCCGATAACATAGGTCCTTACCTGGGCCTGCAAGGGAACACTGCCCCAAATGATCAACGCCATAAATCCCACCCACAGTGGAAATCTTTTTAAGTGGTCTTCTCCATTCATCGTTTGACAGTACCTAAGTGTCTCCATTAACATAACTGGCCAAACTATTTAAAAGTTCACCACCAGGATGCCCCTCTCAGGACCACCTCTGAGCCAGGTCTATTTAAGGCTGCTCCGATTGGGAGGTAACCAGCAAAGGGTAGTAAACCTTCTTCACATCACGGTAGAAGTGGTATTCCAGATCTATTGTCTCTGCCGGGCGGCCCCAGGAGTCAAAGCGAAGCACAATATCATTGACATATACGGTGATCTCGCGGACATCATCATCTATCCGGGGGAACACCACATAGCCAGAAGACTCCTGCCCGCTGAAGATGAACTCATGGGCAGGATACAAGGTGCGTTTAAGGATGTCCTTCCTTCTCTCAAACTGTTCGTAAGTATTGCCTGCGTATCCCTGGATAAAAGGCAGATAATATTCCTCTATTTGTTCCCTGCTCCAGGGGAAGTAGACACGGCCATTCTTGGCTACTATAGTGAGTTTGGAGGGATCAACCAGCATCTTAGGATAGGTATAATTCTTCACCGAAAGCAGAAAGACAGTGAACCGACTGGGAGTAGAGCTCTCTCCTATTGGGACCCAGTTGCCATAGGTATAAGGATTAGTAGACTCTAATCCCTGCTGAGAGTGCTCAGGGAACTGGCGGTTCAGCTCTGCATCTGTCATGGCCCGCAAGCCGATCTCCAGCCTTTCCTGCACATAAAGGACCGTGCCGTCGTCTAAGACTTTCACCCCAGAGGTCTGTTCCTCCTCACCCGCTGGGGCAAAATAACCCACCTGATAGCGATAAGTACATCCCGAAAGCACACCAGCGAAAAGAGCGATGAAACTGAGGCCTAAAGCCCATCTGAACACCTTTTTTGAGGACATTTTCTCCCCTCGTTTCGCCTCACAGGTTAAAATCTAAACTTCGGCAAAATCGCCGGGGTTCATCAATTCCAAACTCCAAGTCACAAATCCCAAACAAATTCGAAATTGCAACGCTCCACAGCAGTTCGTTTTGAACATTTGAATTTGGGTCATTGGGGTATGTCTGGGATCTGAGATCTGTTGTTTAGGATTTGCTACAGCTTCGTTAAAATATAAATTCATTAGAATATAATTAGAATATAAAAAGGGGGGGCGGGCGAAAAGCTCGCCCCCCGATGATTCAGAGACTAACGAACTGCTGGGCCTTACCTGAACAGGCTCTTAAGCTGCCCCCAGGTAGTGGGCTCCGCAGCCATTTGCTCCGCGGTCAGGCATAGCCATGGATCAAAGTTATCGGCATAGAATCCATTGTCGATGCCATCTGGGTTTGGCCCATTGAAAGTGAACGCGGCCCAATCGTCATCGGCATCGGAGTCTACATCCAAGAAAGTGAGGCGCATGCCGATAGTCTGACCCTCTTCAAAGGTATGAGGGGTGCTTTCGCCAGCACCGCCGTCGACCTCGCGGGCCATCCAGTCCCACAGCTGCATGGTTAGCTCTAAGGTGTAGGAGCCTGTGGTACGGTCCCAATTGTAAGCCACATGGGTATAGGGCTCCTTATAGGCCCAGCCGCCGTTCTCCCCACCAGAAGTATAGGTGAACAGGGAGCTGGTGACACCATCCTCATAGAGGTCGAAGCGGCAGTACATCTGCTGGGCCTCCTCGCTGTTGAGGCCTTCCCCATACTGATATTGCCCTCCATCAGCATCGGCATCGAGGTACCAATAGGCCATATCTACGCCTCTCCAGCTGTCGCCCCAGCTCCAGTCGAACCCGTAGCCAATGTCATCTACCACTTGGACTGCCAGTATCAGGACATCAGCGTCAAGGTTGTACCCCAGGAAGCAGAATGGAACATCATAATCTTCCCAGTCAGGGGTGCCTGTGCCAAAGAGGGTACGAGGACCAGAGGCCGCGTCTCCACCTACCCAGTCACTTGCCTTATAAATAAACTGTGAGGGTACCCAACCGTATTCATCTAGCGTCGCATCGAGCGTGGGCATTCTATCTGTAGGCACATATGCCAAAAAGCGCGGCGATGTGTCATGCGGGTTAAGAGCATAAGCCATACTAGCAAAGCCCAACACCAGCGCCAGAGCTACAATAATATTCAACTTTTTCATCTCTGCTTCTCCCCTCATTATTTAAGGTTTACATTGACAGACTCATTCCACCAAACTTATGCCTATTCTCAGCATCACCTCCTTCTGTGCTAAATTTCAACCCTATGTAAGAACTCCAAAAAACCACCTCCTTTCCCTATCGAGATGCACAGAAATTTAAAGCCCTGTGCTGAGAAATAAAATAAGGGCGTAGAGTTATCTATCGCCCCTATTGAATCCTTACTAATGCCCAGTCAGATTCGTCCCCTGTAGTTTCGGGATTCAAGAGATAGAACTTCAGTTTGACATTCCCATCCATCGTGAAACTTAAACCCACATTGTGGTTAGCGTCATAAATCCTGACGGTCACCTTCCTCCCCCCCTCTATCTCGTGGCCCACCAGGTCGAAGTAACCTCGCCGCCAAACCTCATCCTGCACCAACTCCAGCTCAACCGGCTCTTCACCCTCCACTTCATAATAAACCGCAAAATGGCCCTTTCGAGGGGAGGACTCACCCGGACCCCAACCAATCCAACCCTTTACCCTACTGGGATCCACATCGCAGAACAAAAACACTCGCCCAGGCTCGTAAGGGTTAGTCGACTTGGCACAACGGCTCAGTCCTAAGGCCAAAGCCAGACCCACCAGAACGACCCATAACACTGTCCATTTCCGCATCGTCTAACAGAGCCTCCCATTTGGTTAATACTTTGGCCTGTAGACTTAACAAACAACAATAATATAAAGCCCCCCTCCTGGTTTGTCAAGGAAAAAATGCAAAAAGTGAAAATTTTTTGCCAAGCGCACCCTTGTCACCTATTTGTCTCTGGCCGTTGGCGGAAATGCCCGCCATAAACAGGCAACCGACTTCGTTTCCTATATAAAGTCTAATGAAGTCTATAACGCCAAATAGATGGGTCTGTTATGTTCCTAGAAAAGACCTCCCATACTCTCTTCTGCAGACAGAATGTGGCAATCGGTTAATTGGTGAGTGGGGAGATTCTATTGAAAAAGTACTGGAATACAGCCTTCAGGTTGTTGCGACCAGGGAAGGCAGGGGGAAGAGGAAGTGGTCTGTGGTGTACCCCTTTATGGGGCGCAGGTTCCGGTTTTACGAGGGCGACGCAATCTGAACAAGTGATTTCACACTCAAGCCTGGGAGAAAGGGTAAGCGGCGGTAGGCACCTTCTCACATCCCTCTTCTCGCTGTGGGAGAGCTTTCCAGACTAATCCTATCGGCGCCTGCAGACGCCTTCTGCACCTTTTCTCTGAGGCAAAGTGAGAACTGTGAATTAGGGAGTCGTAAGTAGAAGTGAACTAATGACTCAACGACCCCTCTAAAACTCAATATAAAATTCAACACCCCATCTATAGAGATGGCTGAGCCCCGCCTGAAGATCCAAGAAGGGTCTCAGATCAGTCTCCGCACATTCTCAGAGATTGCAATTCTATGGCTGGATTTGAGATTTCTGTTGACATTTCTGGAGGATAATGCTATACTATTTACCTGGACTCGAACATCGAAATTTAATCCTCAACGGATTTACGGGGAAAGTTTTGAGTTCTAACAGAAGGGCGGTTGAATGGTGCACCAGCGATTCTCGGTGTTGCTTACTGATGAATCTCAGAGAAACGCAGAGGCTTTTGGGGGTGAGGGACCAAGTGAGATCTTGCAGATGGTTAATAATTGTGATAGTTATTATTATATCTGCAGCGCTGGGAGTCTATTTAGGGTGGCGGGCACTTGAACTCAACCAGAGGGCCAGACAGTTTCTGGCCCGCAAGGGTATCTATGCAGAGAGGGTAAGTTTAGGGCTTGGTTCTATCCACCTGCAAGGGCTGAAATTTAAGACCAAGGGCTCTATTTCTGCCTTTGAGGTAAAAGAGGCTGCTATCACCTATAGCCTCTGGGGGCTGCTTCGAGGGGGAGCTTCCTCGGCCTTACGCCATCTCTCTTTCTCCGAACCCACCCTAGTGCTGAAACTGGACAGATCCTCTGGCCGCATAAACCGACCAGAAGTGCTCTTCCACCAGCTGCCTCCGGGCCGATATACCTTCAACGGGGGTAGCATCTCCCTTGCCGCCATCCCTGGCCAGGTAAAGCTGGCTCGCCAGGTTCATCCGGTTGGATGTTTACTATCAAATGGGGTGAAGGGATGGATCATCTCTGCCCCCCAGGGACGCACAACCCTACATCTGGAAGGAAAACTACTGAATGACAAGTCAAATGCAGAACTGGACGGCTCCTTTAACCCCCAAGATGGCACATATGAGTTTAAACTGACAGCCAAGAAGCTTGACCTCTCTTCTGAGCTATTAAGGGAACTCTGCCCCCAGCTTTCCTTTGCATCAGGAGAAGCAGATCTTTCACTCTGGCTGCGAAATGGAAATCGGGTGTACGGAAGGGTGGAAGTCAAGGATGCGGCCTTTAAAATCACCTCTGCCCCTATCTGGGAGGTGAGGGCTCTTAATCTAACCACCAGGGTGAAACCCGACACAGCCATCATAGAGAAGGGAGAAGGCAGATGCAGGGGGGTTAAGTTCCAGGTTGACGGGCAGATTGTCTCATTCTCTTCCCCCAGTCTTTCTCTGAAACTGGGGGTTTCCCATTTAAAGATCAAAGATATAGCCCTCCTATTGGGCCTGGAGAAGAGACCCCTATCTACTGGAGGCGGTTCTGTCTCGGTGAGAATCGAAGGTCCCTCAAAAGACCTCCAACTGACAGGGCTGTTCGACCAGGGGAGGATTCTCTACAATGGGGAACACCTCAGAGGTTTGAAGTTCCGGTTTACCAAGACGGAATCTACCTTAGTGGTGCGGGATATTTCAGGCAGAGTGGGAGGGGGTAAGCTCCAGGGCAGATTAACTGTGGGAACCAAGGGGGGTGATCCATCTGTTGAGGGCAAGTTTCACCTCATCGGTGTGGATTTCGCTAGAGTAGCACGGCTGTTGAAGATAGAGGGCATTGCCGGCCACGGTAATCTAAAGATACACCTCCAGGGCAATCTGAAATCCCCCCAGTGGCACTTGTGGTATGATTCCCGGCAGCTTTATCTGGGAGGGCACAATTTGGATGGCCAGAGAGGCGAGTTAGAATTCGGCCCTCAGGGGGTTCGGATTCACTCCCGCTGGAAACAGGGGGAGTTTTCTGCCTCCTCTCCCCAACCCTTCAAGCAATCCGTCTGGAAGATCAACCAGAGCCTTCTTGCCCTGGGCAGCTCTGAGGAATCACTGGAGGGGGAGATAAATCTGACGGGCAGGCTTTCCCTGATAGAACCCCGGGGAGAGCTAAGCTTGGCTGGCAGTAAAGTTGACCTGAGTGGCAGGCTCAGCCATAGGCCGGAGGGCAGCCCAGAGCTCCGGGTCGTCCTCAACAGCAATAGCTTCCCAGTAGGTAACACCTTCACTGCTTTGACCCTCACTGCCTCAGCAAACACCAACCAGGTCGAGCTCCGGCTGACAGCCACCAGCAAAGACTCCGGTCAACCACTTCTGGAGGAGAGCTTTGTACTTCGGGGAGCCTTCCCCCTCCGCCTCTTACATTACTACGGGGCAGTTATAGATAAAGCAGAAGCAGATATCAACGGCACCGTCCAGTTGAGCGGAACTCTACAGAAACCGGCCGTGGCCGTCCGGTTGACAGCACAGCAGGGACGCATAAACGGCCTCCATCCCTTGAAAGCCGAGATCTTTCTCCAGTGGGATAAGCAGGGCCTGTGGATAGAAAGATTTGACCTGTTTCATCTCTCGGAGAAGATGCTCAGTGTGAAAGGAGAGTGGGGGAGAGGGGGCAAGTTGATCAACGCAGAGGCTCTGGCGATAGATGCCGCCAGCTTTTTATCCCTTTTCTCTTCCCCCGGGGAGAAACTGAAAGGAAAACTAAGCTATGAACTCACGTTTTTCCAACATGAGGCCTCCCCCCAGTTCAACGCTCGTTTCCTTCTCTCTCAGGCCCGATTGATGAACATTCCATTCGATAATATTGGAGGCTCCCTCAGGGGCAATCTGGCAGAGATACGGGAACTTAATCTCCAACTTGGAAAGAAAAAAGAGTATAAGGGAACCCTCCAAGGTGTGATCCCTCTGGGAGCTGAGGGGGAGATGGATGTGAAACTCAAGTTAAAGGGGGATGTGCTCTCTGTGCTGCCTTATTTGACTGACCAGGTGAGAGAAAGTTCAGGCGGCGGGCAATTAGAGCTTCAGTTGGGAGGCAGGTGGAAGACCCCGGTCATAAAAGCTATTGAAGCCAGATTTGAACAGGGGAAACTCACCCTTCGCTCTCTGCCAGAAGAGATCAATAGATTAAAGGGAGAGATTCACCTTGCCAAGGGCTCTAATTTCCTGGAGATAAAAAGTCTTTCAGGAGAAACGGGAGGGGGAGAATTTCTCATTGAAAACTCCAGGAGGGTGAAGCTTAACGGGAGGGAACTTCAGCCTTTAGTTATAGAGGCGCTGGGGCTGGATTTAGGAATAATAGCTCTTCACACTGGGGAAGCGGGGATTAAGCTGAATATCCCTGGATTAATGAGGCCGAAAGAGCAAGGGCGCTTCCGCTTTTCGCACCACAAAAGGGGCGAGGGGCTTTACATCGCTGGCCCGGTTCAGTCTCCACAGATAAAAGGAGTCTGTTATGTGAGCGATGTCGAATTCACCTTCCCACCTTTAAAGTCCAAAAGATCATCCTCAAGTGACTCTCTTTTGGAGATCTTAGAGGCCATTAACTGGGATCTCAAAGTGGTAGCAGGGAGGAATGTCCGCTATTTTCGCCGGCAGGAATACAGCATCACCGACATAGCCGAGGCGGAACTACAGATTGACGAAGGCACCTGGCTGGAATTCAAGGACTCAGTGGCCCAGGGGGGATTTCACATCCAGGGCAGTCTACAGTCGCACCAGGGGAAGCTCACCTATTTGAATACTGAGTTTGAGGTGGAAGAGATAGGGCTTGAACTCAACACCCAAAACGACCCTATGCCACTGGTCTGGGGCAGTGCCAAAACCACGGTCTACTCTGACACTACTGGGGCTGCTACCGACATCTTTCTACATCTTTATGCTATTGATAAGCAAACAAGACAGCGGAAGGAAAAAGGGCGCTGGGGAGAGTTGAGAATGGAGTTGACCTCCAGCGATCCCAACGACAATACCCCAGAGAAGATTCTGGCCAAACTTGGCTATTCTCTAGATAACTACAACCAAAAGGCAGCTGTGCTGCTGACCACAGGGATGGAGAGAATCCTGCTGGGCAGCCTCATCCGGCCTTTGGAAAGAGAAGTGAAGAAAAACTTCCGCCTGGACGTGTTCTATATCCGCCCATCTCTCGTGGGCAATCTGCTGACCAGCAGCCAATTACCCTTAGAAAACGGAGGCCGGTTATCTTACCTTGCCTTCCTGAGAGGTACCGAATGGACCCTCGGAGAGTACTTCTTAGGTAACTGGCTTTTCTTTTACACTGGAGAGCTCAAGACCGAGAAGAACCAATATCAGAGAGAAACACTGGGGATGAAGCACCGCTTTGGCATAGAATACCGGACTAGAGCAACAAATATCAGTTTCGAATACAATTACGACGACATCCTCAGGCGAAAAGACAAACAATTCAGCATCAGACGTTATTTCTCATTCTGAAGAACAATGTGGGGTTGTAACCGCTCCCTTTATAGATGCGTTGGGGTGGACTCACCCTCACCCCGTAGGCATAAAGCCTGCGGCTGCCATCCCTGCCTTTCAAGACAGTCATTAACTCATTAGAACACTGGTGAACTGAGTCGATCATCACCAGTGGTGTGGGAGTCACCCTGGGCCGGCACGGGAACACCTCCTGCGCTACATCGTCTGTGTCGGATTCGGATTCTGGAGAGGCCTTCCATTTCTCGGTTTGAGCTCGGAGGGGTTGCCAGGAACAGGGGGGAAGGTTTGCTTAAAAAAACAAGGCGTTATCTCTTATAAAATATCGCTTTGCGGGTATAGCTATCCTTCCGTTTATTTTTTCTCTTTACCTTCGTTCTATTTTTTACTATATTTAAAAACTCTCTTTTCTCACTGAACAGTTCAACAGGTTTTTATAGCGAATAAATAGTGAAGACTCCAGGAGGTGGAGCTGAATGAATCGGTTTAAGGTCGAATTGTTTGCCCTGATTTTTGCCGGAGCCTCTCTGCTGGCGACTGTCTCTCCAGCTCAGGCGATAAAAGTGGGTGAAATTGAGCTCTCAGGCGCTGTTCGCACAGATAAGTCCCTCATCTTGGCAGCCTGTGGACTTTCGGTAGGCGAGGAACTCTCAATAGAAAAGGTGCAACAGGGTATCAGACACCTATATTCCCTCGGTATCTTCTCCGATATCCGCATACTGGCTGTTCAAACTGGCGAGGATCAAGTTAAGCTTACTATAGCGGTTAAAGAACTGCCGGTCTTAGAAAAAGTGACATTTAAAGGGAACGAGAGATTCAAAACTACAGAGTTAAGAAAAGTGGTTGGGTTCACAAAAGGACAGGTGGTAAGTTCCAAAGCCATCAAGGACGCCCAGGAGAAGTTGCTCTCTTTTTACAAAAAAGAAGGCTATCTATTGGCCCAAGTTACCCCAGAAACCTTTCAACTGGACAAAGAGGGGCGGCTTATTCTCAACTTCCGCATCCAGGAGGGTAAAAAGTTAGCGGTTAAAAGGATCAGAATCCATGGAAACAAAGCGGTGAGCCAGGGAGAGATTAAGAAACAGATGAAGACCAAGGAGGCCCGGTGGTGGCGAAAAGGAGAATTCAAGGAGGAGGTACTGCAAGAAGACCTGAACAGGATTGTCGATTTCTACCGCAAACAGGGCTTCAGGGACGCAAAAGTAGTTAAAGATAGCCTCTCTTACGATATTCTAAGCAAGAGCCTGTTTGTAGACATAACTGTGAGCGAAGGTCCGCGATATAAATTTGGTCAGATCAGCTGGGAAGGCAACCGGGCCCTTTCCGATAAAGAGCTCTCCCAGTTGATTACAATTAAACCAGGTGATATCTATGACCAAGAGAAACTGGACAACCTGTTGACTGCTATCAGGGCTGCCTACTACGAGAAGGGTTATCTCTCCGC
>CAZQSC010000007.1:0-21390 GCA_964595705.1 uncultured bacterium
TTTTGATTCGAGGGGAGGGTACGTCTTTTTCCACTTGACATCATACCACACGACTTCGATATCACAGGCCCAGGGGAGAACCCCCGGCTCCCCTGGCAAGATCAAGCAGATCGTCCCATATCGGTTCTATCTCCATTGAGATCGACCTCTGCACATCAAAGAGGAATCTCTTTCCCTCCAGTTTGAATTTATGAACCTCAACCCTCCTTGGCTTGCTCAGCATCTCCTACCACCTCCCCTCTCCGAACAGGAGATGCAGACAAATAAAAATCCCGCACCACCTATGACAACAGAGCTAAGGTGCGAGACTTCTTCTCCATCACTACCCACGGCAAACGGATATGAACCGGTTAGAACAGAACCAACTGGGATTTTGGGGGGCAGATATCACCATGTTTTATCAATCGATAACCCATAGCTCTCTCCTATGCCCGAGGTTGTTTTTATGTAAAAACAGTACAATTTGTATAAATACAATATAACCTTCTCAACTTTGTCAAGGTTTTTTTAACACTTAAGGAAGGTGATAAAACAGATAAAGACAAAAAGGGGGCATAGCACCGCTATGCCCCTACGATTCCCTACAAGGACCTAAGTCCCTTATCCGTGCCTTACTATAAACATTTTGTCCCTATCGGGACAGAGGAGAGTCTCGTTAGAGACGAGATGTTTATAGAATTTTGCCTTGTTACTCACCTCTCGCCCCTTCTGCCTTTCCGGTCATAGGCACAAAGCGGACAGGGATAATGGCCTTTTTCTTTATCCCTGTTTCGTCTTTAGTGAGTAGGAACAGAGTTTGTATCTGATCTTCTTTGCCCACTGGAATCACCATCCTTCCGCCCTGGGCCAACTGTTCTATCAAAGGCGATGGGATATCTTCTGGCGCACAGGTGACGATTATCCCATCAAATGGGGCATATTCGGGCCACCCCAAGTAGCCATCCCCGATTTTGACTTTAACGTTGTTGTAACCTAACTGCTTCAGTCTCTCCTGGGCACTCTTTCCCAGCCTTTCGTTTATCTCAATGCTGTAGACCTCCCTGACTATCTCCGCCAGCACTGCCGCCTGATAGCCTGAACCAGTCCCAATCTCTAACACCCTCTCGTCCCCTTTAAGTCCCAGGGCCTGAGTCATCAAAGCGACGATGTAAGGTTGGGAGATGGTTTGTCCCTCACCAATGGGCAATGGTCGGTCAGAGTAAGCCAGGCGACGATAGAGCTTAGGGACAAACTGGTGTCGAGGCACCTTTCCCATCGCCTTAAGCACCCTGTTGTCTGTTATCCCCCTGGCGGCAATCTGAGTTCTCACCATTTGGGCACGGGCCTTCAGAAAGGGCTCGCCCGGTTGTCCTTCCTCCCGCCGACAGGAGAAAAAAGAACAGAACATAAGCACTAATACCAAAATAAGTTTCAACTTAGTTCCTCCGGAAAATGGGTGCCTTGCCCTCTACACCGCATCAAGTCCCCATACATAAAACTCTAAGGGAAACAAGCAGTTGAGCAATCTTTTCTGGATTATATTCTCCCCAAAATCCTCTGCCGAAGGGCCGAACAGAAGTCTTACCAGCTCTATGTCCGATAAGAAGACCGCCTCTTCCGATGTCTCGGTTGTTATTTCCAACTGCTCTTCCATAAGCAGGGTGACCTTCTGTTTACTCTGTTCCGTCCAGAGGGTGATGGCCACACCTCTTTCTATCTTAAAGAACTCCGCCCTTTTCTGTAATTGCCTCTGGAAACAGTGCAGAAGTTTCTCTAAGTTGACCACTTTGATCATCCCTAAGGGAACCACCTCCCAGTAGAAGCTAATTTCGTAAAGGGTGCGAAGTATCAGGCTCTCCCTACAGGGGGCATAGACCTTGATGGTCTGCATCGGGTAATGATGGAGCATAAAGGCGAAAAGCTTGGCTACAGTGGAAGGCTCTCCTCCGAACTCGATCACCTCATTACCGGAGAAGACAGCGTAGGCCCAGGAACCTCCTTCATTCCCCAGCCACACCTCTATCTGTGTCCTCTTCAGCATCTGTTCGTAGTCCCGGAGGGAACGCACACACCTCAGCGGTTCCTTCTCATGAATTTTGGCAATTCGGTTCAGATCTTCTCCCCCTCGGTACCCCCGCAAGGTGAATTCTCTGTCGATATTTATTCCTCTTGTCGAGCGTTTGCTTAAGTGGAAGACTATCTGTCTACCCGCTGTCTCCCAGCCGAAATGGCGGTATCTTTGAGTATCTCCCCAGAGGATAGAAAGGGGCATCCCCTTCTCTCCCATCCTTTCGGCCGAATAGTTAAGCAATCTACCCATAAGCCCTTTGCCCCTGGCGTCAGGGTGAGTGGCTACCCCTCCAATGCCGCCTACTTTCACCTTTGAACCTGCGGCATAGACATCCATCGGTATCAATCCCACATGGCTCAGCATCCTGCCGTCTTGTTTGATGATGAAGTGGTTGTCAAATACAAGATTCTCCCGTCTGAAGGTGTAGGGGAAATGGTTGAAAAGACGCCGCCGGGTCTCACCATAAGCTATCTCTTCTAGATCCATGAACTCATCATATTCTTCGGGGAACATACTCCTTGGCCCCTCGTAGGCAGTTTCAGTCATTGTCTCATCTCCTCCTAATCTAATTTTGACAGTTTTTTCTGTTTGGCACAGTCAAATGTGGACTTATTGCAGAGACACAAAGGCGCAGAGATCGCCGGCTGGAAAGCCCCTGTGACTACATTGGTGACCTGATAAAGTCCCTCGGCCTCTAGGCCGTAGTTATAATAAATCTATTGTTCACAAATCCAACTTCTGGCACTGGTAAATCCTGTAACTTTCCCGCATCTTTGTTAATCAGCTTAAGCGGATTGGCAAACCCTATCCGCCAGAGTTCATCCTCGTCAAACATGCCCAGCGAGGCAAGAACATTCATACACTGCGTCATATTAGAGCTGGAGCCCGCAAGGTAGCCGCTATCGACACCAATAAGCCTGCCGCTCTCTTCCAGCAAAACCTTTTGTCCCCAAATTTCATAAGTACCAGGGGGCCGTCCAGCGATCGGGGAGGAATCGCTAGTAACAATGAATCGCTCTGGAGTCTTTGCTCGTAGTGCCACTTTAATGAACTCAAGCGGCAGATGATGGCCATCGGTAATGAACATCCCCACAAGAGAATCTTCTGCAAGCTGAGGCCAAATGGGATTGGCATGTCTGGGCAGCATCTCCGGGATTCCATTGCCCAGATGGGTACAAGCACGCGCTCCTGCTCGGCAGGCCATCTCGATCTCCCCTCTGCTGGCCAGATGATGGCCTAAGGATACGGTCACTGTCCCGTTTTGAGTGATGTGCCGGATAAGTGACTCTGCTTCTGTCACTTCGGGCGCCACAGTCACCAGCACAATTTTCCCGCCAGCAAGCTGTTGAAGCTCTTCGTACACTCCGATGTCAGGAGGCTGAATCAAATCCTTGCTGTGTATACCCCGGGCTCCATCCAAAGGGGAGATGAAAGGCCCCTCCAAATGTATTCCCAGAATGTGAGGAGCCAAATCAGGTTCTTTCATCGCCTTTGCTATCACCGGGAGATTTTCCCGATAGAGCTCCATCGGAGATGTAATGACGGTTGGGCAATACGCCACCGTCCCCTGCTCAATCAACCTCTGAGTGGCAAAACGTATCTTTTCAACTGTGAGTCCCGGTGCGGAGAAATTTACTCCAAGATATCCATTTACCTGAAGATCAACGAATCCCTTACCCATTTCTACTTTCCAGGAGCGCGGCTGAGCATTTGTCTAGATAAATGAAGGCATTAGGATGTTCTCTTAGTATAGAAGCAGGATGCCAGGGTGAGATCTCCCCTTCCAGACAGTCTTTCACTGCCTGAGCCTTTCTGCTCTCGGGAACGGTACAGATAATAGCCTGCGATTTCATTATTTGTCTTATAGATATCGAGATAGCGCGGCGGGGAACATCCTCCAGAGTGGTAAACCAGCCTTCCCCAAGCTGCTGCCGACGGCATTTTTCATCCAACTCTACGATAATGTAAGGCTTCTCGGTCTGAAAATCTGCCGGGGGATCATTGAATGCCAGATGACCATTCTCTCCAATGCCCACAAAAGCTACATCGATATCATAGCGGGATATGATCTGGTTCAGTCGCTCACACTCAGCCTCGGGGTCCTCAGCATCTCCGCGAATCAAGTACACGGCACCAGGATGAACCTTGTCGATTAATCTTTCTTTCAAATAGCGACGGAAACTTGCGGGATGAGATTCCGGAAGGCCCACATATTCGTCGAGATGAAACATGGTTGTCTTCGACCAATCAATGGCCGAATCGCTGGTTAAGGCTTCCAGAAATTCAAATTGTGAAGCACCTGTGGCGGCAATAAAAGCAGCTCTGCCCTTCTCGGCGATGGCCCCCTTTAACAACTCTGCTGCCTTGCGGGCGGCAACTTTCCCGGTTTCCACTTTTGTCTCAAATATCTGGACCTGCATTGTATCCTCCCTTGATTTTTGCATTACACATATCTGAACTTGTCTCAGTTTTCCAAATGTGAAGATTCGATTTCAGTAGCTTGTAGCTTGGCTTCACTGGGTTTTATGATGACTATTGACTGGCAGACTGGTGAGTGTGACTTATGGAGAAGCAACCAATCACCAATAACCAGTAACCACAACGCTGACATCCGAGAGACAAAGAAGGCTATTTGGGTGGCAAATAGTTATTATCACAACCAGCCGGTCAATTTGGCTAATAGTCGTGAATATTCAATGTAATTGGGCCAGGAGATGTCCGGTGGCACCCCATGATCACACCTAGGAATAAAACCACCCTCTTTCAAAAGCGGAGGCACAACTCGCATTACTTCCTTTTCCATCGTTTTCCCTCCTTTGGCAATAGCTCGTTTGTCAATTCCACCCTGGTAGGTCATCTTCTTGCCGTATAATCTGCGATATTCCACAATATCATTGCCTGCCGCTACCTCCATAGGCTCGCAGCAGTTGATTCCAGCCTCGATCCAGATGGGAATCAGCTCACCGATGTAGCCATCTGAATCCATTGAGACAATAGGACAGCCACTTTTTTTGATTTCAGAGACCCAACGCTCATAGGTTGGCGACAAAAACTCCCGCACCATTTTGGGCGAGATCATGCTGTGACCTTTATAGGCCATATCTTCAGAAATACAGACATAGTCAACTTCCACATTTTTTAGAATAGGCGCCATAGTTTGAGAGACAAATTCCATCCAGAAATCGATCATCTCCTGGATAAAATCCGGATCATCGATCATCAACATGCACAGGTTCTCGAACCCACACCATTCCCTGAGCTGCCAGAAAGGGCCGTTAATGCCAAAACCCACAACATAGTCCCGGTCCTGCAAAGCCTGACAACGCTGCTGGAAATCCTCTGGAAAACGCCCCGGGGTGTTGGGATCATAGCGTGTTTTCATCTCTTCCCAGTCTTTTCGATTTTCAACCGGAAATTTATGCCATTTGCGCGTGACAAAATCCTTGGCCGAACGGATATAGGTGTAGTCGTATTTATCCGAGATCTCGGTTATAGCCCCCATCCAGTCCTGAACAATATAATGTCCATCTTTGTGCTCCAATACTTTCTCTTCAAATTTAGGAATCATCTTAAAAGAGACATCTAAGCTCACTTTTGGCTGAGCAGGTTCGGGATCTATCCCCAAGGTTTCCAATAACACCCTGTAATAGTCTCTGTCTTGAGGCAGTCCTTGTTGATGCCAGGCAGCAAGGGTAGATTCCCTCGGCCCGCCAGGTTCAAGAGGTACTTTGTCTGGGTCTCCAAATGTGAGGGCTTCTCGAAATCTTTCGCGAGGGGTCATTTGTTCACATTCTCCTTTGATCAAGTTATTAGACTGGTTTATTAGAAAGTCAATATCGCCCATACTCCAGTGCACCAAAAAATGCGGAGGTTCTAGTTACGAACCGGTCACAACCACTGTTGCAGAAAAGAGATGATCTCTGCCCGCATGGCTGCGGTCTCAAAATGGCCGATGTCGTAGCGCAGTAGTCTCCAGGCCTCAGGCGCCCCGCACTCCTGATAGACCCGGCGCAAGTGCTGGTCGATGCGATCCAAACCAGCCGGTGGGGTGAGAGGATCATAATTTCCAGCTAAGCTGAGGTGTGACCGAGGTGCGATGAGTTCATTGATCTGAGCGGTGGTGAAATGCTTGAGGAGCCCCGGCACATAGTAGTAGATGCCATGGCCATTCAGTCCTCGTGATTCGATCAACGTCTGGAAATCGGTGAGGCAGCATATGTCGATGCAAACCTTGATTCGGGTGTCCAGGGCTGCCACCCACCAGGCCATGGTGCTTCCCATGGATATCCCCAGGGTGCCCAGTCGCGAGGCATCCACATCTGGTCGAGTGACCAGGTAATCCAAGGCACGAAGGCTGTCGAAGACCATCATCCCCCACATCACCTGTCCCCGCCATAGCATCTCCTTGAATATCTCCGACTCAGTGCGCCCCCTTCTTTCGCCAAATCCCCAGTGGTCGATGCACAGAGCATTGTAGCCCATAGCAGCAGTCAGAACCGCGGCATAGGGAGGATTCTGAAGTGCTGAGCGGCCTTTCAGCAGCTCATCTTTGCCCAGGACGTAGTCGCCTCCATGGGCGTGATTGTAGAGAATTGTCGGACGAGGGGTGGGCTGACCAAGAGGACGCACAAAATAGGCAGGCACCGGCTCGATCCCATTTAAGTCAAGGAGCAACTTCTCAAGGATATATTTATCCCTCTCCTCCACTCCCACTGTGGTAACCTGAAGGGGACGCTCCCGGTCAGGTAAATCGCCCAAAAGCCCATAAAGCTGCTTACGTCTGTGTTGCTGGTCAGTCATTTGCCCTCCTTTTCCCAAGCCGCTGGAGTTGAGAAATTCTGAAACCGCTCGGTATCGAATTAAGCTGTTAAACCTCCCGCAGGTTCGGAACCTACGGGAGGTTTAAGTTGGTATTGAATAATACAACAAAATGGACAAACAGTCAAGAAATTTTTGAGCTTATTCTATTCCGTAAAAAAAGTTACTTTTTTCAGGAACCATACAGTACAGTAAAACATACAGCGATGGAAGAAACGCCTACCTTTCAAGATCTTGATTATGATCAAATACTTGTGTTAATCAAGACCTATTCTCGAGACAGGAGTTCTTTAAAATATTTAAAAAAGTCTTTGACATATTGGTCTAAATAGGGTATATTTATTTCAATCTTTTAAAAAACTCCAAGCCTCAAGGGGAAGGAGGCAGAAAGGCTCCTATGTCAAAAGACACTGCCAAAACCAACTACCTTGATCTAGCGGCAAATGCGTCTCTGGTGCTCGGCATAATTCGTGAAAACAGTCCTATATCCAGGCGGAAGATTGCCGAACTTACCGGATTTAGTCCCCCCAGGTTGACGAATATAATCGCCCAATTGGTAGATCAAGGTCTGGTTGAAGAAGTAGGCCTCGGAGTCTCTTCTGGTGGACGAAGGCCGAGGCTGTTGCGATTGGACCCCAGTGCTGGCTTCGTGGTCGGAGTCGATATAGGGTCAGTAAATCTGAGAGTGGGTATGGTTGATCTTGCGGGAAATATCCTCTACTTCGATCAGGCGAAATCAGAAGCTGAGCTGGGAAGTAGAAAGCTTTTTGATAAAGTAGTGAAGAAAGTTCATCGGCTTATTGTTGCCTCCAAGTTAGATAAGCAAGAGATAAAGGGTGTAGGGATTGGAATTTCGGCAGCGATCCATCCGAAGACAGGGGTCTGCCTTTTCTGTCGCAACATGCCGGGCTGGGAGGGGTTACCTGTTCGGAAGATGTTTAAGGAAAAACTCGGGTGGGAAGTCTCTATCGACGACAGTATGAGGACTATGGCCTTAGCCGAGAAGAGATTTGGGAAGGGAAGGGACCTGGACCATATGGTCCACATCTGCTTGGGTAATGGGATCGGAGCCGGAATTTTCATCAATGGAAGGATGTACAGAGGAGGCTAAGGGGGTGCTGGTGAACTGGGACATATTACTGTCGATGAAGATGGTCCTTTGTGCAGATGTGGTAACCGGGGATGCCTGGAAACCCTGGCCTCGGGCAGGGCGATAGTAGAAAGGGCAGTGGAATGTCTGCAAAAAGGAGTGAACTCTTCAATCCCTGATGCTGTGGATGGCCATTTGGAAAAGATCACTCCTGAGGTTGTTGCCGAGGCAGCCAGAAAGGGAGACAAGTTGGCTAACAATATCATGAACGAAACAGGAGAACGCTTAGGAATAGGCATCGCTAACTTGGTTAATCTTTTCAATCCAGAGTTAGTGGTCATTGGAGGAGGGTTGTCGGGTGCCTCCGACCTTCTGATGGGCCCGGTCAGACGAGCGGTGAAGGCCAGAGGGCTGCAGATTGCTACCGATGCTCTCAGGATCGAGGTCTCAGAGTTGGGACAGAAGGCAGGAGTGTTGGGGGCAGCCACGCTGATGCTAGACAGGATCTTTGAGACATAGGGCTATTGGTATACTGGTAATTGATGACCAGCGAGATTCCATTTTTCGACAGAATCCCACCACTCACCAATTAGCCAATTAACAGATACTCCATCGACAAAAGGAGGAGTTGACAATGGCTGAGAAGCTTGCAATCGAAGGTGGCAGACCTGCCAAGACTACTCCTAATCTGCCGATGTTTCCGGGTGGTATGGAAATCGGCCAGGAGGAGAAGCAGGCAGTCATGGAAGTTCTGGATCGGAAATATCTGTTCCGATACTATGGTCCGGAAGAGTATCCCTCAAAGGTAGCCGAGTTTGAGCGGCTTTTTGCCGAGAAAATGGGACGTAAATATGCCTTAGGGGTGAACTCTTGCACCTCTGCCCTGATTTCTGCATTGGTCGCCGTAGGTGTGGGGCCGGGAGATGAGGTGATCGTACCTGGATACACCTTCTTCGCCAGCACAGCGGCAGTCATTGCGGCCAAGGCCATCCCGATCATCGCCGAGGTTGATGCGTCGCTAACACTTGACCCGAAGGATCTGGAGGCCAAGATCACACCCCGCACTAAAGCGGTTATTCCAGTGCATATGCGGGGAGCACCATGCAAAATGGACACAATTATGGATATCTGTCGAAGGCATGGTCTGAAAGTGGTCGAGGATGTAGCTCAGGCGATGGGCGGCAGCTTCCGGGGAAGGATGTTAGGGAGCTTCGGGGACTGCGGGGCCTACAGCCTGCAGTACCATAAGATCATCACCACCGGGGAAGGTGGGGCGGTGACCACAGACGATGAGCTCCTCTATGATCGTGCCCAGGCCTATCACGACACTGCTGCCTGCTGGAGGCCTGACCGTTTTGGGCTGCCCCGCTATGAGGGGGAGGTTTTCCCTGGGGTCAATTTCCGGATGAGCGAGATCACCGGTGCCTTAGCCGTCGTTCAACTGAGGAGGTTGGAACGGCTGCTGGCTCGAATGCGGGCTCACAAGATGCGCATCAAATCTGCTATTGAGGGAATCGAGGGGCTGGAGTTCCGAAGGCTGAACGATCCTCAAGGAGACACCGCCATCTGTCTGATATTCTACCTGCCGACAGCGGAGCTCACCAGCCGATTTGTGGAGACGCTCCAGGCCGAAGGCGTGGCCGCCGGTGGCATCTATAACGCTGGTGTCCCAGACTGGCATATCTACGCCCACTGGAAGCACATTATGGATAAAGTGACGGCAACTCCAGAGGGCTGCCCCTACACCTGCCCGTTCTACAAAGGTCCCGAGATCAAATATGCACCAGATATGTGTCCAAATACCCTTGACTTGCTTAGTCGCTCTGTCCACATCGACATCCCCCCTCAGATGACTCCGGAGGACTGCGATATGATTGCCGAGGGGATACAAAAGGTAGCAAAGGCATTGCTGTAAAAGAGGTGATTGGTAACCATTCACCAGTCCACCGTTCACCACTGATCAACACTGGCTGTTTTTCTCTGGGACTCTGTGGTTAAAATAGGGAGGAGGAAAGAGATGCTCAAAATAGGAGTTTGCATAGAGATGCTTTTCACCGATCTGCCTTATCCGAAGCGGATCGAAAAAGTGGCGGAGATTGGCTTTCCAGCCATCGAATTTTGGTTTCTCGATCACCGCATGGACGAGTCGGATTTCGACCAGGGGGTGAGGGATTTCGAGGCTGTGGCTGAGATGTCCCAACGGCTGGGGATAGAAGTTTCTGATTTTGTGCTCAATTCCCCAGACGGCAGTATAGGTGGAACATTGGTCAGGCCCGAGGACAGAGGAGGTTATTTGGCCAGATTGGAGAAGCTGATCCCTTTAGCTCATAAGTTAAACTGCAAAAGGCTGATCACCTGCACGGGCAACGAGCTTCAAGGAATAGATCGGGCAGAGCAACATCAGAGCATTGTTGAGGGCTTGACTCAGGCGGCGAAGATCGCCGAAAGGGAGGGGATAACCCTGCTTTTGGAGCCGCTTAACACCTTAGTGGACCACAAAGGATATTTCCTTGACTCTACTGAAGAGGGCGCCCAGATCATAAGAGAAGTAGGGCACAAGAATGTGCGCCTGCTGTATGATATCTACCATATGCAGATTATGGAAGGGAATATCCTCTCCACCATTGAGAGAAACATCTCCCTCATCGGCCACTTCCATTCTGCAGGAGTTCCAGGACGGCACGAATTAGGGGTCGGAGAGCTAAACTATCCTAATATCATCAAACGGCTTGAGGCGCTGGGGTATGATGGATACTTCGGCTTGGAGTATGTCCCGACGATGGATCCCCAGCAGTCTCTGAGAGAGATAAAGAGGTTGTTGGACTTTCCGTGCAAATGATAAAAATTTTTGAATTAGGTAGAGCTTTGAAAACGCAAAACGTGAAAAGTGAAACGTGACAGCTGGAAGGAACAGGAGAATGAGTTGTGAAGCTCAGGTGTGAGATCTGTTCCGCAGGAGAATGCAGGTGATTCGTTGTGAAAGATAGAAGCTTATCGCTTGGGCCATACATCACGTTTCACGTTTTAGCTTCACGTCCTCGCAGAGGTATCCATGAGGAAGGCAGACTCTGCTCATTTTCCGGATTTTAAGTGCGCCTGGTAGATGATGCCTAGTTCAAGAAAACTGGTTATTGGTAAACTGGTTATTGGTTACTGGTGACTGGTAAGAAAATGAGCGGATCACCAATCATCACTTACCAAAAGGGAGTTCTGCAGATGAGACTAAAAATGCTTGAAGTGCTTTCAGAAAATGAACTGAAGTGCATTCACGAGGCATCCCTGCGGGTGCTGTCGGAAACTGGGATGAAAATCCGCAGCCGCAGGGCCTTAGAGCTTTTAGGGGATTCCGGGGCATCAGTAGACCTAGAGAGGCAGTTGGTCAAGATTCCAGAGGAGATGGTCGAAGATGCCCTCCAATCAGTCCCCTCCAACATCACCCTCTACGATCGGGACCAAGAGTCCACGATAATATTAGGAGATGGCAAATCTTATGCGGCAAGCGGTCACAATGCCATCTTTATCCTGGATTGGGAGACGGGGAAACGCCGCAGCGCAATCAAGAAGGATGTGGCTGATTTTGCTCTTCTTTCGGATGCACTGGAGAACATAAACGTAGTAGGCATCCAGGCTATGCCTCAGGATGTCAAACCGGAAGCCTCGCTTCTGCACGCAGCCGATGCTGCCTTTAGCAACTCGACAAAGCACCTTTACTTCTCGCCGGAATCCGCCGGGGTGACCAAGGGCATCTTCGATATCGCCCGGGTAATCTGCGGAGAGGATGACCTCTCCACCCGTCCGATTCTGACCTGTCAGCTTTCTCCCACCAGCCCCTTGACTTGGGAGGATGGAGCGGCCGAAGCGTTGATGGAGACAGCTCGGGCTGGCGTTCCATGCTCTCTTCTGCCCCAGCCTTTCTCCGGCGTCACCGCACCGATAACCCTGGCGGGTACACTGACGGTGCATAACGCAGAAGCGCTCTCCGGAGTGGTGATCACCCAACTGGTCAGAAAAGGTACTCCCCTTATTTATGGCAGTGCCTGGACGACCTTCGATATGAGGGAGGCCAATGTCCTGATCGGCTCACCGGAGGCCGGACTGATGCGGATAGCAGGGGCACAGTTGGCCAGATTCTACCATATGCCCTCCCATACCATCAGCCCAGATTCAGATGCCCATTGCCACGATGAACAGAATGCCTGGGAGCGACTCTTCACCTCCCTATGTGCCCTCAGCTCAGGGGTGGACCTCATCGTCAACGCAGGAATGTTTGCCACCGGGCTCACGGTGAGCTTTGAGCAGTTGGTCTTGGACAACGAGATGTTGGGTATTCTGTTCCGCTTCTTAAGAGGGATTGAAGTGGAACCGGAGACTGTTGCTACAGAGACAATCCAGAGGGTGGGACCGGAAGGAAACTTCCTGACCGAAGAGCATACCTTGCAACATCTCAGGGGCGACGAGCATTGGAGGACCGAGATCTCCAATCGCTGCGGCTATGATCAGTGGGTGGAAAGAGGTGCTCCCGATGTGGTCACTAATGCCCGCGAGAGGGCCCGGCAGATCCTCAAGACTCATAAGCCTAAGGAATTACCGAAGGATGTCCAGCAGCAGATCGCAGAGATAATTCAGGGTTTTGAAGCTGGGTGAGAATTGGGGCCGACCACGGCTGTCAGCCCCTCCTTCGTCATTCTTCCTCAGGTGTCGCTGCCCACAGAGTCCCCCGCTCCAGAAGCAGCCGGAAGTTATCATCCTGGCAGGCCTGAGGATCGTGACCTAAGGCAAGGTAGAACACGCGTCCCTTGCCCCAGTTTTTGGTCCAGGCCACAGGCATAGCTCTTCCCTTCCACAGAGCGGAGCACAGCACCTGCACTCTGGGGTCATAATCTAAAATATATTGCTCGTCGGTCACGAAGAACTCCTCAAGCCCTTTGGTGATGGGGTGCTCTGGATCGGTCACGCTCACCTGATACTGGCGGTAGTGAGGATGGGTGACAAACCAGCCACCGACCATAACTTGATACTCAGGGCAGTCCCGGAAGGAGTCGGCGGCGGAGTGAATCCCTACAAACCCCTTGCCGCTGGCGATGAAGTTAAGCAAGCCGTTTTTCTGTGCGTTGGTGATAGTGCCTACCGTATAGTAGAGAACTATCACATCGTAAGGATCAAGCTTTGGGGCTTCAAGCGCTGAGAGGTCATCTTCCACCTGAGTGATGTCAAAATGACCAGCCTGCTTCAGGGCATCGTAGATAGCTTCGCCACAGCCCTTGTAGTCGTGGATCTCTCCTCCGGTGAACAGCAATAATTTGATCTTTGCCATAGCAGCTCTCCTTTTCGGTTTAGTTGTTTGCCTTGTAAACGCACTGAAGTGCACAACTACGAACCATAAGAAAAAGGTGCAAGATGTTTTCCTATGTGCTGTTCAAGTATTTGATAATAGACCTCTTCATCTCTTCGTAACACATCCAGCAATTGCTCCCCGAATTTGTCCAGCACTGATCCGTAAGTGACATGAAGCACCTCCCTGGAGTGGAACTCGTCCAGCATCCCCTTCAGGTCTTCATCATTTAAACTGCGGGGATCAGGCACGTGGGAGAGTTCTGCTGAGACATGGTAACTGGTGCGATCCTGGGGGTACTGCTCTATGGCGAAGGTGGCGATCTGACGGAGGAGTTCAGGCTCCAGCAGGGCCACTGCCCTTAGGGCTTCCAGATAACTGGTGCCAGCTGTCTTCAGATGCACCAATCCCTCGCTTACCCGGGCAGTGATGGGATATATGCTAAACTTATCTGAACCAGAATGGATGCTGAGCTTGTAGGGACCAAACTCGCGGGCAATGGCCGCGTGGCGGGTGAAATCTTCCTCAAATACCTGAAGCTCTCCGATATAGTCCACCCCCTTTTCGAACCGGCCCACAAAGCGAGGAGCAAGGCTTACCCACTCCACACCCAGTCGCCTGAGCTCACTGGCCACAAAAAGGTGTTCTAAGGGCGTGGTCGGAGTTTCTGTCTCGTCCACCGACATCTCCAGCTCGAAAGCCCCTTTCCCCATATGCTGGGCTATATGGCGATACATCCGTACGGTGTGAGCTATGGCCCGGCCGTACTTGACCACCGCACGCAGGAGATTCTCCTCGTCAAAGACAAAAGAAAACTGCCCGGCCCCCAATCGCTTTCCCATATAGATGCGTCGCAGGTCTTTCCAGCCTGTCTCCAAATCCTCCCAGGGCAGGTTATCGATCTTCTTTCTCAACACAGAAGAGGAGTCGGAGTCAGCAGCATCGTCCACATATACGCCGGGGTCCACGGTGAAGAGAGTGAACCCCGTTGCGATACAAGCGTCTGCATCCTCAGGGGTCTTCAGGTGGTCGGCATCAGCCCCGTATCCCTCTCTCCAGCCTTCCTGAAAGAGTCCCCAGACGACATCGTCCAGCACCTGCTGGGGGGTGCGCCCGGTTCTGGACATCTCCCGGATGGACTGCTGAGCGAAGAAGACAGCCAGTCCCTTGCCCCGAGCCGCCCGCACATGTCCAGGAGTAGCCAGCCCCAACCGGTCACCCAGCCCGACCGAGGTGCGCAAACCTATCAATTTGGGTTGAAGAAACTCCAAATTCCTTCCCAGGGCAAGGGCATTGGTGTGGGTAAGGGGACAAAGCTTTAAAAAAAACCTTCCGCTCTCGGCTGAAACTGAACTTTCCTCCCCTTGGAAATCGGCCAGCTTCTGTGGAGAGAAAGACAGGATACCCAGGAGTTTTCTCTTCTCTTTTCGGCTGAGGAAATATAATACTTCGTCCTTTGCTACGATGGAGCGGGAGTATATCACAACCTTGCTGATTTCTCCTAGCTTTTTGGCAATCTTCTGGGCCTCATCCGAAAGTAAGGGAGGAGAGATGTCTGAGGAGTACAGCAGCGTGGAGATATCCATAGAAGCCTCCTTTGGTAACATATGTTGCGAACGAGCTCTTGCTCCTGAGTTATGATTCTGGATTTTTATCGGCGAGGGTAGACCCCCGCCCTACGATAATTTTGATGCATCGGCGGACGGGTTAAAAGCTCAGTCTATGTTCCCAGTGCGAGGGTAAACTTGGACACCGAGGCTGGTTGAATCTTCACGGTGAACCTTTTGCCTGTCACCTCGAAATCTTCGCTTATAGGCATCAGAACATCAGGAGCCTCAAGTGTGTTGTGGACATGGATGTCCTGATGGGTGAGCACCGTCTGAACGGCTTTCTTTACCTCAGCCTCCACCAGAACAATTTCTGTCTCCAGCGGCTCCCCCAGTCCAGGATTGACCAGAGTGAGGGTAAGCCTGCTCTCCCGCACCGAGGCAGAGCCCCATAGCCCGGGGATGGTACGCTTTTCACCATCTATGGTGTAGGAAATATCGTCAGCCTCAAATTCAGTCCGCAGACATTTTGCTCCCTGGTGCTCCTTGTACATATCGAACACATAATAGTTGGGGGTGCAGACGAAATGGTTACCGTCGGCAAGGAACAACGAGTGAATACAGTTCACCAACTGTGCCAGATTGGCCATGGCCACCTTGTTGCAATGGTTGTTGAAGATATCCAGAGTAAGCGCTGCTGCTAAGGCGTCCCGCAGGGTGCTCATCTGTTCAAACAAATGATAAGGATTGATCTCAGTGCCTGACGGATGCCAGCATCCCCATTCGTCCACCACCAGCTTCACCTGATGCTGGGGATCGTATTCTGCCATCGCTTCCCATTGTTCTTGAATCAAAGTGCCCATGTAGGCTGCCTGCCTCAACAATTGATACCACTGAGCGTCGGTGAACTCCAGAGCAGTTCCGGCAGAGCCACAGTAGTAATGGGGGGCGAATCCCCATATAGGAGCTCTGAATTTTCCTGGTTGGTCCTGGGTTAACTTCTCGAAGAAGCGGCGTGTCCACTCCAGGCAGTTGCCAGAGGGGCCGCAGGCAATGGGCTTAAGTCCCACGCCGAAGTCATAGGCATAAGTGGCAAAGCGGGTGTATTGGGTACAGTAGTCCTCAGGGGTGAAGTGCCCACCACAGCCCCAGTTCTCGTTGCCTATTCCCCAGTAGCGCACACCGAAGGGTTTTGGTGAACCATTAGCCCGGCGCTCTCTGGTAAGTGAGGTATCAGCAGAGCAGTTGCAGTATTCCACCCATCGGGCAAACTCCTTGGGCGAGCCACTTCCCACATTGGCCACAATGTAGGGCTCGGCCCCGATCTGGTGACAGAAGTCGATAAACTCGTGAGTGCCGAAGGCGTTTGTCTCTTCAGGGTGTTTGGGATCCCGCAACATCCAGAAGTTCATTCTTTGGGGACGCTCCTCTCTGGGACCAATGCCATCCCACCAGTCATAGTGGTCAGCAAAACAGCCGCCGGGCCACCTGACCACGGGAGGATTTATCTTCTTCATCGCCTCGATCAGGGCAGAACGGATACCCCGCACATTTGGAACATCGGAGTGCTCTCCCACCCAGATGCCATCGTAGATAACCCCACCTAGATGCTCGGCGAAATGGCCGTAGATGGCGGGTGTGATAATACCGATAGGCTCTGAAAGGCAGATCTTTATTTTAGCCTTTGCCATAGGTCTTTCCTCCATTTGCTTGCCGTGGACTATCTTTGATGTAGACCTGCACAGATTGAGGTGCCGCTGGGATGTCTTTGACTACCTCCTGGAGTTTGATCTGTATTGTCTCCAATGTAGGTGGGAAAGGGATGCACTCTAAGACAATACGAATGCCCTTTTCACCCTTTTCCTCCTTAAAATGGATGCCATACACGATACCTAACTGGTGCAAGAAGGGCTCTATCTCTGCCTTGATCTCCTGCATCCTCCGGGAGGGAAGCCGAATGCAATCAGTGACAAAATGAGTATGTATCCAGGTTTCTCTTCTTTCTAGGATCTTCATTTTGACAATGATCCGTTCATGCCAGAGTCTTTCTGGGCTCGATTGAAATGGTGGTCAACTGTGCCGATGATAGAGCCTCAACCTCCCGCAGGTTTAGAACCTGCGGGAGGTTGTTCCTTTTTCTATATCTACATGGCTAACTCTATCGTTACAATCTTTTTTGGGAATACTTCTAACCGCACAGTGTGTCTGTTCTCCAGCTTCAGCTCTTCCTGAGGTTGTTCTAAAAAGTTCAGGAGTCTTGCTCCTTTGAGTGATTTGAAGAAGCGGACAGTGCCCATTATTTTCTCATTTGTTGGATTGAAAAATCTCACCACTAGGCTGTCCCTCTCTTCGGCCTGTTTAATAGCTGAGACAACCAGCTCAGATGGCTGGAGCTGCATAAAACTGAGAGACTTCGGCAATTCGCCTTCCCCTCTGCCGCACTGTACCACTCGCAACAGAGAGTTGAAAGCATATGCCTCTTTGAACACCTCTCCCCTTCTCCAGTTGCCTGCATGGGGGTAGATGGCGTAGCGGTAGGTGTGCACGCCTAGGTTCTGCCGATAATTGGCCTCAGGATTGGGGTCTTTGCTCAGGGTGCGGCTGAATCCCTCCATCTCGAATGCCCGCATCAGTGTCAAGGCAATGGGACGCTCGGGAGTGTCCACTGCTTCGTATTCTTTAAGTCCTTCATTAATTATGGCCACTCCCCGTTTGCCGTCGCTTAAGTCGGCAAAACAGACCTGGGGAGTGGTCATAGGTTGGGGTTCCACCCAGTCCCGACACTCTGGCAGTTTGATAGGACGCTCTATCACATCGAAGATGCTTTCAGCGTGGGAGACATCGGTCTGGATGTGGGTGGGAAACAACACTCGGAAACGGTGGTCCCTTACCGTGTTGTCGATGGTGGTCTTAATGTCCACTCGTCGGGCCTTCTTAGTAAGCGTGACCACAGAGGTGATGGGAAAATCCTTGAGGTGTTTGCTCCGTCGCTCCAGGGTAGGGTCGTAGCACTCCGGAAGTTGCATCACCAGCTCGATCCGGAAGGAGGCTTTCAAGGGTGTGTCCTGGGTCTTGCTAATGTGTGCGCTCTGGCCCAGAGAAGTTATCACCCGGTCGAAGGTGGGGACGGCATGAATCCAAGCATTGCCACACTCGCCTACATCTTCAAAATAGTGCATCCCTTGGTAGGTGGCACCGGTTCTCTTGTCGGTGACATCGAGAGTGCCGTCTCCATTTATCCTGACTGCTAAGTACTCATTCTCCATAGTGTGGGCTCCGGTCACCAGTGAGCGAAACTCCCGTGGTTCACCCCGCACGGGGCGGAAGCTGAAGCCGAGTTCTCTAAAACTGTAAGGGGTAACCCTGTAGGTCTTGTAGCCGAAGGCAGGGACCTCTTCTGCCATAAAATGGACCTTGGCCCTGGTAGCCGGGAAGCTCAACAGCCGGTCCTGGGGATGATAGAGAGGGAATTTCCCCTCCTCCACATATTCAAGACAGTGCTCTACCTCTCGGCCGTCGCTGTCTTTCACCTTCACATCCTGAAAATCCGGATCCTGGTCGAAATCAACTACCGCTCCTACCAGTTCTGAACGAGGATAGGGGAGGTTGTTGAAGACTATCAGCGCTACATCTTTCCCTTCCAGATCCCGATTGTCGATGTTTAAGACGATATGTTTCAGACTCTCCCGTAGGATGTTCTCTGCCAGATCCTGGCATTGGTTAAGTCGATAGTTTATATCTACAACGAGTCTACTGGTAGCGCAACCCCCAATGGTGTCGTGGGGGTGGACCTGGAAGAGGAACTTCCACGCCTTTTCCAAAAATGGGGCAGGGTATGGTTTGCCGAGAAGCCAGGCGGCGGTGGCGAAGGGTTCAGCCCATTTCTGAAGATGCCATTCTACTAAGAAATTTCGCCGTTTTATGGGAATACCGGAGGAGACCATCGAGCCAAAGGTCTGGGTGTAGAAGCCGTCCCGGACCGGGTAACGTAGTTCTCCTACAACCTTTTTAGGATTCTTAAGAGATCTCTTGACCGCCTCTACATATTCTGGTAGGGTACTTACAGTAATTTTCTCTCCGATCTGCCGGGCAGCATCCAGCACCAGGTCCAGTTCGTAGGTATTAGGGAGACTGCTGTCGAAGCCTTGAAGACAGGGAATATGGTAGGTAGTAGCACTGACAGCCTGATCTTCTATATACAGGCGAACCCCCTCGGCGATTTTAGCCTTGTCGTAAGAGATATTTGGCTTAAACTCGAACCAGTCTGATTTGTAGGAGAACTCGTCGGCCATATGAAATGGAAACCCGGTTCGTTGCCAACTTACCTCAATGTCCTGGTCGGCTTCAGAGCGGTAGCGCTTCCTGCCCAGCACTGCAGGGCGGTAGACATAGATAGCAAAGCCGTAACGGGGGTGTTTACCAAACCGGAATCCCCAGACACTGCTGCCGTCAGGTGCCTCCCAGAGAAACTCCAAAGGCACCACATGAGTGGCAATTCCCCGATAGCAGGAGGCACTGTCGATGCCAAATCCTCGCCAGATCTGAGGCATCTGAGAGGGCTGTCCCCAGCCAGTGGGCGAGTAGCCCACCTTCATCGGACCTCCAAAACGCTGACATATTTTGTATCCAAACAGGATATTCCTCACAATTGACTCCCCAGCGACTGAGAACATATCCGGCAGCACATACCACGGCCCGATCAGAAGCCTGCCCTCTTTCACATACCTTTTGATCTTCTCCTCAGCCTGAGGATATATCTCCAGGTAGTCCTCTAAGGGAATTGACTGGCCGTCCAGATGGTACTTATACTCCGGGCGGGTTTCGAATATCCCAAACAACCGGTCCATCAGCTCCACCAGCTTCATGCGGGTCTCCTGAAAACTATAGAGCCATTCTCTATCCCAGTGGGTGTTGAAGAAAACATGAAGGTGGTATTGCTCTTGGTGCTCAGACATAGTTATGCTCCCTCTTTGTCTTAATTTAATGCAAATGATCTTATTGGTAATAGGTCAGGCCGCATTTGAACTTCACCATTATCTCCCTCGGTGTTTTCGGAATCTGAATTGGATGTCCTCTTACCGTTGGCAGGGGTTCTGCTGTGGGGTTTTCTTCTCTTGCTGACCTTCCCTAATATATCTGCTGGCCTTGGATTGTCAAGAGAAAAATGGCTGTACGGAAGGGGGTAAAGGCAAGATAGGGGTTGACAAAAATCCTATGGATAACTATATTTTATTTTTCCAGAACAGTTAATGAGGGCAAATAGGACTTGGATACAGAAGAGGTTCAAAAGGGAGGGAAAGATGCTGGAGGAGTTAAAAGAAGAAGTTTGGCGAATGAACTTAGAGCTGCCCAAGCAAAGGTTGGTGACTATGACCAGTGGGAATGTGAGCGGTCGGGATCCTGAGACCGGCTATGTGGTGATTAAACCCAGTGGGATGAGATTCGAGGAGATGAGGCCAGCCGATATGGTAGTGACCGATTCCCAGGGAAATGTTGTTGAGGGTGACCTTAAACCTTCTGTTGACCTAGGCAACCATCTTTATATCTATCGTCACTGTTCTGATATCAACGGCATTGTTCACACCCATTCCAACTATGCTACCAGTTTTGCAGCTTTAGGGCAGCCTATTCGGCCCTATCTAACGGCGATAGCCGATGAGTTCGGGGGAGAGATTCCCTGCACAGACTACGCCGATAACCAGGGCGATAACATTGGCCGGGCAATCCTGGCAGCGATGACCAGAGCTCCGGCAGTGCTGCTCAAAAATCACGGCGTTTTCGCCTTTGGACCTAACCCTACCGCTGCCTTGAAAGCAGCGGTAATGGTGGAGGATGTGGCCAAAACCGTGCATCTGGCACTGCTGCGGGGGAACCCAAAGGAGTTGCCACCAGAGGAGATTGAAAAATGGTGGGATAGATACCATCACAGGTACGGTCAGAGGATGTCTCCGAGGGGGGGCATGAATGAACGTAGAGAGAGAAATGGCAGATATAGTGAAGTACGAAGAAGACGGCGTGGCTAAGAGGGTGGTGGGGATAATTCCGGCAGGTGGTTCTGGCTTCCGCTCCACTCCGATGTGGACCAGGTTTGACGCATTCAGCGATACTATTGCTAAGCCAGCAATGCGGGACCTGTTCTGGAGACGCCCCTACTTAGATATTATCTTCGACTACCTTCTGGAGGATGGGGTGGTAGAAAAGGTTCTGCTTTCGGTCGGGGAGAAGCCCAAAGAGAGCAGAGAAGCCTGTAGCACCGACAGGGATAAGATTGTCTACCAGGCCTATGTGGATATGAAGCGACTGGCCGACAGACGGGGCGGCGCTGTGGAGATCTTCTTCGATAACCCAGGGGGAGATAAAGGAACAGGTGCAGCGGCCCTGGCCCTGGAAGGTAAGCAGATACTTATGAGGAATCCCCAGATCGAATACATATTGTTCTGCTTCGGCGATGTGCCTACAGTTCCTTCCAGGGAATTGAAAAGACTTGTGCTGGAGCATGTAAGGAGTGGAAGAAAATTTAATAGCTTTTTCAATTTTATTCTCCTTATTCAAA
>CAZQSC010000007.1:21400-25562 GCA_964595705.1 uncultured bacterium
CTGGTTTCCACTGTTGTCCCTGATCCCTTCAACTATGGCAGAATAGTGAGGTACCCGAAGACCATCTTGGCCATCCTCCCCCGGGCCGAGATCGAGCAGATGCAGCCAGGAGAGGTTAAGAGTTTTGCTAATGTCGCTGTTACAAAAGAGCAGATAGAAAGCTTCCGTGGCCTGAACCAACGCATCCGGGATGGGAGATTAATAGCGATAGAGCTGCCTGAGGTGGATGCGAGGAGATACGGATTGTGGGCTAAGTATCTGTTCCTGGAGGCCAAAGACTACCAGGCCTTACAACCCGGGGAGAAAATCACTCTCTACCATCCCTGGAGAGAATGTCTCCGGCAGGGAAGGATCAGTTTGACCCGAGAACAGATTGAAAAACGTCGCCTGCGACTCAGAGAGGACGAGCTGATCATTTGGGACCCCAGGACAGGTGAATTCCTCGATGTGAAAGAGCAGAGGGATATCGGTAGAACTGAAAAGGAGAGAGAGGAGATAGCTGCTTTAGAGGTTAGGGGCATAGAATATCCTATCTCTACTGATTACTTGCATGCGATAAAAGAGAGAAATACCGGTCTGGTGGTTATGAACAAACAGGTTATGCTCAGAACCATCAGAGACTTGGATGCTCCTAACTACGGTAGAGTGATCGAGGACCAGCAAGGCAGAGAGATAGCTGTGTTCCCCAACGAGAAGCTTGGGAAGATGAAGCCAGGGAGCAGTGTAGTTCTGGGTGGAAGGAGGTTCTCACGGGAGGAGCTTCAAGAGGTTGCTAAGTGCAGAAAACTATGGGAGACAGAGGAGAAATTCTATGTTCTTGAACGCCACCCTAACGGAGAGTATTATCTTCCGGAGATAGCCAAAGAGGTGAAGGCAAAGGGTGATCTGGTCAATCTGGCTATGCTGTTTGGGGGCATAGGGGAGGGGTACGATTTCCGAACCGACACCAGAATGGGGGCAATTTTTGAGAACCAGGTGTTTACCCGCCAGCTTCAACAGAGGGGCGTGAAGGTTTCTCCTGATACCAGGTTTTGGGTGGGTGGGGGGTTTGACATAGCCAATGTTGAACCAGGGGTGAGCTTTGAAGGAGAGATTGGGCTCCAGGGTGACATAAGGATTAAAGCCGGGGCGTCACTCAAAAACACAGAGATCTACAACTATTATTATTTGCCTTACGACCCCCCGGATAGAAAGCAGAGGGTCCGGGATAATCGTCGCGGGTTAGACTACTTAGTGATAGGTGAGGATTCACACCTGGAAGATGCACTGGTGGTTAACGCAAATGTGGGCCCTAGGGCTTCTCTTAGTTACGCTTCTGTGATAGGAGTGGATGTGGTAGAAGGGGAGGGGGTCCAAGGGGTTGTAGTAAGAATTGGCCCCGATGGAGACGTGATCAGGATCCCTCGCCCCCGTAGGTATACTCCTCCAGTACCCTCGGAGGTGGAGGAATTAGACCTGGACCGGGAGGGCAAAATGCTGGAGCACGTATATGCGGTTACCATCAGGCCAGGAAGCCAGATATTCACCACCAAGAGGACAAAGGAATTCTTGAGGGCACTGCTTAAGGCGGTGGCCGAATTTGGTGGAGCTAAGAGCTTCTGCAACAGATACATAAACGAGCTAAAGCAACAGAGGCCTGCTGCCCTGCCTGGATTCGGAGATTTTAGAGATCTGAATTTCTATATAGGTGCCAATACCGTGTTGGGAGGGAAGGTTGCTCTGGTAGGAGATGTCTATATCGATGGCTGGACACAGATACACAACTCCATAATCCAGAACAGCCGTGTGGGACGCAACGCCCGCATAGCTGACTCTCTGATTAAGGAGAGCGTTGTGGAGAGCGACCCCAAGGCAATAAGCATTGTCCAGAGCGCGGTTTTAATAGGACAGAAGCTTAAGTCTGGAAGTATAATGGACTTCTCCTGCCTTGAGGCAGGAATAGTAGAAAAGGCCAAGGAGATTTTCTCTGGGCTTCGCGAGACGGACCTATTAACTGCCTATATGACCAGCGATGGCTCCATTGTAGTAATAAAGGGCACTGATGACGAGGAGCTGGTGGAGTATCTCCAAAAGTACAGCCCTGAGGTATGGAAGGGATTAATGGAGGTAAAGGGAGAGGGGAATCTATTGGTAGATTTAGATACAGAGCAGATTCAAGTAGATGGGAGGACCGTAGAGCACCAAAAAGCTCAGTGGCTTGTAGAAGCGATTAAACTCATCAATAGGTTTCCAGAAAAGAGAGTGAGGTTTGTCAGTGACAATGTGGCCGTAATCTTGGGTGCTGGCGATGGGGTGAGGATGCGTTCGGTCGATAGACCAAAGGTTACTTACCCTCTTGGACTAAGACCAGCCATCAACAGAGCAATAGAAACCTATAGAAGGTGTGGCTTCCAACAGCAGGTTGTTGTGGTGGGACAACTGGGGGAAAAGGTGGTAAGGCAAGTGGCCAGAGAGTATAAAGATATAGTTTTCACCTGCCAGCCCAGGCGGTTGGGCACAGGACATGCTGCCAAACAGGCCGCTTATCTTTTGAAAAAGGAGGACTACCGTGGCCACATAATGGTGGTGGCAGGGGATAAGGTTATAGCTCCAGAGGCCATAAAGAGATTTGTAGAAGAGTTTAGACGAAGCGATGCCGACGCTGCTGTGCTTGTTGCCGCCAAGACCAGATGGCCTAACGCAGGCAGAGTTGTCTATAAATCAGATGGCACCTTGGACAGCATTGTGGAGAAAAGCGATATTACCAAAAAGATGCTCCTTCGGGAACTATTGGAAGAGAAACGGACCGATGGGAACTTCTCTAATCAAGAAATGCTGGAGATGATAAAGAAAGTGGTCCCCACAGAGAAAAAGGCAGTGAAAATGATAGGTGAACAGTTATGGAAAAGGCTTAAAGCCCCTTCTCCGATAAGCCTTGCTGAGATAGAGAGGATAGTAAAACCTGAAGATTTGTTCTTTACTATTAAACAGAGAGATGGAAGAATCACCCAGCTTACAGCAGAAGAGCTTGAGCAAAAAGCCTTTCAGGTTAACACCTCAGTCTATCTTTTTACCGCCTCTGCCTACTACTATGCCCTGCCAAAACTCTCCAGTGATAACGCCCAGCGAGAGGAGTACCTCACCGATGCCATCTCTATATTAAGCAATGCAGTAGATAGTTCTGGAAAACATCTATTTAAGGTGATAGCGGTAGAGGTTGAAGATGCGGATCAGGTGCTGGCCTTTAACACCCCAGAGGAGCTTATGGCCACCAAAGAGAGCTTGCAGGCCAGGGTGCGCAAGATACTCAGCCAACGAGGGGTAACCCAGATGGGCGATTTCAAAAATTCCTGGATTGATGATGTGGACTCCGTCTGGAAAATTGGTCGGGGCACTGTTATCCTTGGTACCGTCTTTATCGACCTAGGTCCCAACCCCAGGATGAAGATTGGCAGAAACTGTCATATCTTAGGTGAGGTGAGGATAATCCACAGCGCCTTAGGGGAAGATTGCACCGTGGAGAACTCCAGGATGGAAAATGTGGTGGCCGGTGATAACGTAGTGATCAGGGATTCCATTCTTACTCCTGATCGGTTGACAGTCATTCCTCCAGGAGTTGAGGTACTTCACGGAGATCTCTCTGCGCTGAAGAGCATAAGGGCACAGCAACGCCAGGTATTGAGAGAGCTACGAGCTATGTATGCAGAGGCATTCCGAAAGGGCCAGATCGAGACAGATGCCGATTATTATACCCAGGGGGTGGATGAAACCAATGTTTATGTGGATTCGGACCTCTTAGGAAAGATAGTCTCTTCCGCTACGAAACTCCAACCTGGAGATATTTTGACAGGTCGATAAAAAGCTCTCTGGACTTCTCATAGGCGGAGACCTTAAGATTTATGTCAAGTCTTTGGATGTGTGGGATGTAAAATTGAAATATCTAGAATGAAAGACAGGGCGTTGCCTCGATAGATACGTTAAGCAGAGAATGGAAGAGGGAATGTGCCCTTCTATGAAGATCAAATTTTCTCCTCATGCCAGGAGAAGAGCAAAATTGTATGATATCCCAGAGGCGACAGTCTAAAAGATTCTCGAAGAAAAGGAATTAGTTCGAGGCAATCAAGAGATTGTACAAGATGTTCAAGGCCTCAAGTATCGATGAAAGATTGTCCTTTCGGTAGAA
>CAZQSC010000007.1:25572-28400 GCA_964595705.1 uncultured bacterium
TGTAATAATAGATTATCCCCTAAGGAGAGGGAGAGAAAAATGAAAGCATACTGCGACGATGAAGTAGATGCCCTGTACCTAAGATTAGCTAATGAACCGGTAGAAGGGGTTATAGAAATTACTGAGGGTGTCAATATAGATACAACTTCTGACAATAGAATAGTATCCATTGAAATTCTTCACGCTTCTAAAGATTGGATTTAGAGACAGTGCTGTCTTACCCCCTCGCATTTGAAAAAGAATTGGTAACTCGAAAACTACTAACAAGCTGTCGCAGCGGACGGCGTAACGCCATCGCTGAATTCTATCGTTATACACCACAAATACCATAAAAACCTCAAAATGAGATATTCGAAAAGAAAAGCATGCCATTGTTGGTGGATCGGCACTTAGTCCTTTCCTTCAGTCATTTAACAACTAATTGAACAATTCCATTGAAGGAAAGGAGATTACATTATGGAAACAGTATTATTGAAAGTAGTGTGGATATTGCTCATCGGTGCGGTTTGTGGCTTTTTAGCAACCTGGCTTGGCATAGGTGGATGTTTCCTGAGGATACCAATGATGATGGCACTCCTGGGCTTGCCCATCAAATCGGCTTACGCAGTGAATATGGCAGTTATAGCGATTGCCACAATACCTGGTGTAATTACGCATCACAAAATGAAGCATGTGTACTGTAAAGGTTTTCTCGTAGCTGCTATTGGATCTGCGATTGGTGTGATAATTGGCACGCAGATCGCGATGTATGTTCCGAGTGCGACCCTCAAAGTGATCTTCGGTGTCGCATGTATTCTCATCGGTATTTACACATCGTACTGTGCCATAAAGAGCAAAGCCAAAACATCTGCAAGGGTAACGGTAGATCAGGTGGAGAAGTTGGAGCATGGCCTGAAACTCGGGGTATTGATGTTTTTGGCTGGAGTAGCCACTGGTCTTTGCGGATTTGGTGGGGGCATTTATTACATGCCCATCTACAATGCGCTCTCCTACCCAATGCACATAGCCATCGGCACCTCTTCCACGCAGATGATACCTGTTGCCGGAATCGGGGCAGCTAACCTGTCGATACACGGATTTCAAAACTGGTTCTATCTCTTAACAATCGGCCTCGTGACATTAGTCTCCTCGTGGTTGGGTGCACGAACTACAAAAGCGATGAAGGCATGGGTTTTAAGGACAATATTTGGAGTTGTCATTTTGCTCGTTGGGCTATCTGTAGCTATTGGTCTAATCTAAACGAAGCTTGCGAATAAGAACCGCATGAACTCGGATGGTAAAAGCTGCGCCGCTTCGCTATGCAGCTTTTACCATCCGGTTGTGTGGAGCTTTTGTCAGATGAGTATCTCGGAACACTTCGGTTTCAAACGAACAACGAGGTGGTGGAGATGTTCCGCTGGATTTTGTTCATCTCAGTGCTGGTGAATGGTTTGTTGATTGGCCTGGTGACCGGACAAGCGCTGAGCGCGGTGAGCAGCTGGATGGTTGGAAATGAGCAGCGGCCTTGGCAGGAGTGGGGCAGTGCTGCGGGGGTAGATATGACCATCTGCCCTGGAGCTATTCAACCCAAGGAATTTCGGCAAGGCGAGAATCTCGTTCAGGCCGTTATCCCTCCCGGTGGAAAGTGGTACATAGAAATAAAACCTGTAGATCCAGATTTCAAGGAGGGTGACCTCCGCGCCTGGACGTCGTGTCCTCTCTCCTACACAGACTGGATAGGCAGGGTTTTGGATGGCGACCCCACCACCGCTGACACCTATCCTCTACATCCGCGTTATAGCCCTTTGCGCTCTATGTGGAACCTCGACTTCGGTGTTCCCGTTCCTGCTAACCGGTTCGTCTTCTATCCTCGTCAAGAAGGCACAGATTCCTTTGGTAATCCTTGCAAAGACAAGTACATGAGAGGATATGTATTGTCCGCTGCCTCCGAATGGGTGGATTTCTTGAAGGACGAAACGAAATGGAGCCCGGTGAGGCGCGATTTTCCCATCATTCTTGATCATAACGATGAGAATCAGAAAAGTATAGTGGTGATGGATTTTCCCACTCAGTACCTCCGTCTGTTCAGGCTCAGACCGACGGTGATGCGACACTTTGAGGTGGCCGAGATCGAAGTCTACGGCAGAGGGTTTGTTTCCAGAGCCGTCTATACCTCTAAGATAATTGATCTGGGAGAGAAGTTAAATTTCGGGAAGATCGAATGGGCGATGAGCAAGTGGAGGAGAGTGACCAAAATATCAAATGAAGATACGCTTCGGACACTTGAGGCTGCCCCAGAGGCTGAAGCTTATGTAAAGGTCGAAACCAGAAGCAGCAATGATGATACCCCTCTTGTCTATCAGCTATATACAGATACTGATGGGTTGAGGGTAATTGACAGAGAAACGTGGCTGCGCTCGAAGAGGCGCGGTCCAGGCTCACCGATACAACCAAACCTGAGAGCGCCTGTTATAGACGATAAAGAGAACTGGAGTCCTTGGTCCGTACCATATCTGATTTCGGGTCAACAGGTCACCTCACCTGGCCCAAGGCGGTATTTCCAGTTCAGAATCACCCTAAACACCGAATGCCTTGAAGAAATGGCTCGGGTTGACTCCTTGTGATTCCAGATATCTCCTCTCCTGGCTGAAAAGATTGTGGGAGAGGTCGCTGCCCTGGGGGAACCTTCTTTGCCCGGCGGTGTCTCTACTGTTGTACCCGGCAAACTGACCACTTTCACCTATGACATAAGAGCTCAATTTACATCTGCCAGCCAAGCGGGATTTGACTCTCTGCAGATTGATGTACCTGCCCCTGCCATCTTTGACTCTCTCCAGGTTTATGCAAAA
>CAZQSC010000008.1:0-26521 GCA_964595705.1 uncultured bacterium
CGTTGAGTGCCATCAGAGCGACACCGACCAGATGAGTGCCTCAGAGTTAAAGAAACATCTTGAAAATTACAACCTGGCTTGTTCTAATGTTAACACCAATGTCTGGGGAGAGAAGAAGTGGAAACTGGGGGCATTTGCCAGTTGTGACAAAAAGTTGCGGACAGAGGCAATCTCTGAGGGCAAAAGGGCAGTAGATGTAGCCCGCGAACTGGAAAGCCCCAGCATAGGCCTCTGGCTTGGCGCCGATGGGTTCGACTACCCCTTTCAGATCAATTTCATCCACCAGTGGGACAACCTCATCTCCTCTATCAGAGAGGTGGCCGAATATGCCGCCCCAGATATTAAGGTGGGTATTGAATATAAACTAAAAGAACCCAGAACCCATATGACCGTCGGCTCAGTGGGGAAAGCGCTTTCTATCTGCTTAGAGTTGGGGATGGAGAATGTGGGTGTAGTCATTGACTTCGGGCATGCCCTTATGTCGCGGGAGAGCCCAGGAGAGTCGGTGGTCTACCTGGCTCGTCACCGAAAACTCTTCAATGTCCATTTCAATGACGCTTACGGAGAATGGGATGACGATATGATCCCAGGGGTGATCCACTTCTGGGAAACCCTGGAGTTCCTCTACTACTGCCAGCGGGTGAGATATGAGGGTTGGTTTGGTCTGGATATGTTCCCCTTCCGGGAAGATCCTGTAAAAGCTGCAGATATGGCCATACGAAACATAAAGGCTATCGCCCAGTTGGCAGAGAAGATAGATGTGCCGGCGCTGTTGAAGGCCCAGGAGAAAATGGGAGCCATAGAGACGCAGGAGATTGTCCGTAACTGTATCTTTAGCTAACAGAGGGTAAGGGGAGAGATGCTTAAGCCACGTAGACGATTAACAAGGAAACAGATAAAGCAGGATAGGTTCATTGCCACAGTGGTGAGGTCGATCAGAACCGTCCAGCGCAATTCCAAGCGTTTTGCAATAGGGACTGCAGTGGTGTTGGTGGCGGTTGTAGCCGTGGTGGCGGTCGGGCAGCACAGAAAAGGCCGGGAGGTTCAGTCAATAGAAGCCTTGGGTGAGGCGCAGATGGCCAAATGGGCGGGGAAGACCGAGGAAGCATTGAAGCTGTACCAGAGGGTTACCCAGCAGTTTGGTGGCACCAGAAGTGCCGGAGAAGCCTGGATAGCGCTGGGGAACCTATATTTTGAAAAAGGTAAGGTGAAAGAGGCTGCGGCTGCCTTTCAAGAATACCTTAAGAGGTACAAAGATGATCCTATCCTAATCTATACTGCCTGGAACGGGATTGCGGCCTGTTTAGAACAGGAGGGAAAGTACTCAGAGGCCGCCCAGAAGTACAAAAGCTTTGCTGATCGTCATCAGAACTCTCCCTGGGCTGCCCGGGCCCTCTGGGATGCAGCCCGCTGTTTCCGTCTGGCAGGTAGCCCTCAAGAAGCGAAGATGGCCCTGGAGGAAATCATCGACTTCTATCCGAACTCACCCCTTAGCTATCGGGCAAAAAGCGAAGAGAAGATGCTGAAGTGAAATTTCAGAAGGCGAGGGCCCGGAGGCTCGGGATTGGCAGTGAGCTGTGTGGATTACCGTGTACCCAACCGGCGCAACTCAACATATGCCCCGTCATATTTCTTTGGGTCGCATAATATATATTATGTAAACTAAGCTGATAATAGAAAACTTTCTCTCACCTTTTCATCTCTACATAACTTATTCCCTCGCGAGTCAATCTCCAGGCCTTCTTTCTCTCCTTTCTGCCCACCTCCATCACATATTCCCCTGGCAATTTCCTTATCAGGTCGTTGATGTTACGAGGCTGGGGAATTCGGGTCTCCTGGTAGCACCTGCCTATCTCCTCAGCAGTGAAGGCCTTCAGCTTTTTATATTTCTCCAGGTAGTAAGCGAACAGCAGTACTTTCTCTGAATGCGAGGAGGGCTGTTTTTGCTCTAAGAGGCGGTTGAGGATCTTATCCTTCGTCTCTACCCCCTCAAAAGGGCTTAACTGAAACCTTTGGAGAAACTTGTTGAAGTGTGTCTCCACAAATTCCCTATCGCCTTCTATCTCTATCTCCAGGTCTGACTGCCTGAAGCGAATCCTACAGTCTCGATCCATAATCTTATCCAATTCTTCTGTAAAAAGCGAGGTTTCCCCAAAGACCACAAAGAACACAGAGAAAAGCGAAGTGCGTAATTATCTGATTATTTGTAAAGTTAGCTTCGCTCTGCGTTCTTTGTGGCAAAATCAGGTCCAGGGAACTCCGCGAACGAAATTTATATAATTTTTTATAAAATAATATAAATTGCTCGGGGTGTGGAAAACCTGTGGATTTATACTACTATACTGACCAGTCTCTTGGGAACGACTATCACCTTCCGGGGCTCTCTGCCCGCCAGATGGGCCTTCACATTCGGTGCCTCTAAGGCTAACCTTTGGGCCTGCTGCTGGTCGATGTCAGCGTCAACCTGCAGCTTAGCCCGTACTTTTCCGTTGACCTGCACCACCAGTGTGATCTGTTGAGGTTTTGTCAAAGCCTCGTCATATTTGGGCCATTCTGATTCGAAGATACTCCTCTGGTGTCCTCTTTGTTGCCACAACTCCTCTGCCATATGAGGGGCAAAAGGTGAGAGCAGGATCAGGAATACATCTATGGTCTGGTTGTCTAAGTGTTCTTTTTCCAATCCATAAGTGAAATTGACAAACTCCATGAATCTGCTGATCGTGGTGTTGAACCTGAAGCTCTCTATCCCCTCAGTCACATTCTTCACCAAGAGGTGTCTTTGCCGCAACAGGGTCTCAGAGGGCTGATCAGAGGCGTGTAGATTTGCGGTCACCAGTTTCCACACCCGGTTCAGGAAGCGGTGAATGCCTTCGATCCCCCGATCGCTCCACTCTGCGTCCTGTTCGGGTGGACCAATGAAAAGTTCGTACATCCGTACTGTATCTGTGCCGTACTTTTCTACCAGTTCATCCGGGCTAACGACATTACCCTTTGACTTGCTCATCTTGGCCCCATTACGACATACCATCCCCTGGTTAAAGAGCCGAAGGAAGGGCTCGTCGAAGTCAATGAAGTTCAGATCGTAGAGCACCTTGGTGAAGAATCGGGCGTAGAGCAGGTGAAGGATGGCATGTTCTATGCCCCCTATGTACATATCTACAGGAAGCCACTTTTTGACCGCAGCCGGGTCGAAGGGCCTGTCCTGACAGTGAGGATTGGGATAGCGAAGGAAATACCAGCAGGAGCCTGCCCACTGAGGCATAGTGTTCGTCTCCCTCTTGGCCCTGCCACCACATCTGGGGCAAGAAGTATTCACAAATTCAGGGATTGCTGCCAGGGGTGACTCCCCTGTTCCAGTGGGCTGGTAGCGTTCTACTTCCGGCAACAGAACTGGCAGCTGCTCCTCAGGAACTGGTACTTCACCACAGCGGGGACAGTAGACAATGGGAATGGGTTCTCCCCAGTAGCGTTGACGAGAGAAGACCCAGTCCCGGAGTTTATAGCGAACAGTTTCCTCTGCTAACCCTTTCTCGGCTAACCACTTCACTACCTCCCCCCTACCCTTCTGGCTGGGAAGCCCGTTGAATCTGCCTGAGTTTACCATAACGCCTTCACCAGTGTAGGCCTCCAGCAGCTCTCCGGATTTTCCTTTTTTGCTCTCCGGGCTTTCTATCACCTCTACAATGGGCAGGTTAAATTGCTTGGCGAACTCGAAATCCCGTTGGTCGTGGGCAGGCACGCACATAATAGCTCCAGTACCATAACTTAGCAAGACATAGTCGGAGATCCAGATGGGAAGTTTTTCGCCGTTTACCGGATTTATGGCGTAGCTTCCCAGAAACACCCCTGTCTTCTGGCGCACCTCCGATATCCGCTCGACTTCGGAAAGCTGCTTGGTTTTTTCGATATAAGAGTTAACCTCGCCTTGCTGTCTATTGGCTGTCAACTTAGGGACCACTGGATGTTCGGGGGCCAACACCAGGTAGGTAGCTCCAAACAGGGTATCTGGACGAGTGGTAAAGACCTTCAGCGGAAATTGCTCCCCTGCCGGAGAGAGGGCCTGAAAGGTTACATCCGCCCCCTGACTTCGACCTATCCAGTTAATTTGCATAGCTTTGATTTTCTCTGGCCAGTCTACTCTCTCCAGCCCTTCCAGGAGCCGGTCTGCGTAGTCGGTGATCTTAAGCATCCATTGCAGCATCTCTTTTTTAGTCACTGGCTCTTCACAGCGTTCGCATCTGCCGCCTATGACCTCTTCGTTGGCCAGCCCGGTTTTACATCGAGGGCACCAGTTAATGGGCACCATCTTGCGATAGGCCAATCCTTTTTTATACATTTGCAGAAATATCCACTGGGTCCAGCGGTAGTATTCGGGTGAGCTGGTGTTAATCTCCCTGTCCCAGTCGTACATTGCCCCAATCTGCTTGAGCTGCCTCTTCATATTGATGATATTCCTCATAGTGTTTTTCTGAGGATGGATGCCCTTTTTGATGGCATCGTTTTCGGCGGGAAGCCCGAAAGAGTCCCAGCCCATAGGGTGCAAGACATTGAACCCCTGAAGCTTCTTGTATCTGCTCCAGACATCAGAGATAACATAGCCCCTCCAGTGCCCCACATGGAGCCAACTGCCAGAAGGGTAAGGAAACATATCTAGGCAGTAATATTTGGGGCCTTCACGGGCATCTGAGGTGCGATGTGCCCCTGTTTCCTCCCAGATCCTTTGCCATTTCTGCTCAATTGTTCTGAAATCGTAAGCTTTCATTTTTTACTCAATCCTCTTTTTCCATTCGTCAATTTTGTTTAGTGCCTCTAAAGGGGTGAGAGAAGCAGGGTCGATCTTGCGGATCTCTTCAATCACTGGGTGTTCGAGTTCAAAAAGGCTCAATTGTCTGGCTGAGACGAGGGTAGAATGTCTGCTTTTGGCCTTTTTGGGAATTTTGTTGGGAGTAAGTTCATTCTCCTCTAAGTTGGCGAGCACCTCTTTGGCCCTTTGGATTACTTCAGGCGGCAACCCGGCCAGCCGAGCCACCTGAATGCCGTAGCTGTGGTCACACCCACCGGGAAGTATTTTGCGCAGGAAGACCACTTCCCCCCTCCACTCTTTCACTGCAAAGTTATAGTTTTTAACCCTTTCCAATATCAGTTCCAGTTCAGTGAGCTCGTGGTAGTGGGTGGCAAACAGGGTCCTGGGCCTGGCCCGGGAGCAGTTGTGAAGGAATTCGGTCACCGCCCAGGCAATGCTCATTCCGTCAAAGGTGCTGGTGCCTCGACCAATTTCGTCAAGAAGCACTAAGCTTTTTGAACTGGCGTTGTTAAGGATATTGGCCGTTTCGTTCATCTCCACCAAGAAGGTACTCTCCCCGGTGGCTATGCTGTCTGATGCTCCCACCCGGGTAAATATTCGGTCCACCACCCCGATGTGGGCAGATTTAGCCGGAACAAAACTACCTATCTGGGCCAAAAGCACTATGAGTCCCACCTGTCTGAGATAAGTGGATTTACCGGCCATATTGGGGCCGGTAATAATCAGTATCTGGTCGGTAGAATTGGCTAAGTATGTGTCATTGGGCACAAAGCTTCCTTCGGGGAGGAATCTCTCCACTACTGGATGTCTCCCCTCAACTATTTTTATCTCCTCCCCTTCATCCACTGTAGGGCGAACATAGTCCGAACTGAGGGCGAGGCTAGCTAAAGAACAGAGCACATCAACTAAGGCGCAACCCCGGGCTATCTTCTGGATCTTCCCCGCCCAGGCGGCAGCCTTTTGGCGAACGTCGACAAAGATCTCATATTCTAATTGAACGATCTTCTCGTCAGCTCCCAAGACCTTTGATTCATATTCCTTAAGCTCGGGGGTGACAAATCTCTCGGCCCCCACCAGGGTTTGTCTACGGATGTAGTCCTCAGGCACCTTGGAGAGATTCGCCTTGCTTACCTCAATAAAGTAGCCGAAGATCTTATTATACTTGACCTTTAGTGAAGAAATCCCAGTTCTCTCCCGCTCTTTAGCCTGAAGCTTAGCTATCCAATTCTTTCCGCTGGAGCTGATCTGTCGGAGTTCATCCAGTTGGGAATTAAATCCTGGTTTTATCAGGCCTCCTTCGGTCAGAGAGATCGGTGGATCGTCTATAATAGCCCTGTCGATCAGATTGACGATCTCTTGCACATCCGGCAGTTGCTCACGGGCAGAACAGAGGATGGGAGAGGAGACAGAAGCAAGGTTCTGCCGAAGTGCAGGGACGAGACAGAGGGAGTTTTTAAGGGCCACTAAGTCCCTTGCGTTTGCTCGCCCGCAGCAGATCCTGGCCACCAACCTCTCCAAGTCGGCTATTCCCCTGATTGTCTCTGTGAGATTTGTCCTTAAGGAAGAATCTTTCACCAGCTCCTCCACTCCTTCCTCTCTTTCGGTTATTCGGGCGATATCTGTTAATGGCTTCAGAAGCCAACTCCTCAGAAGTCTGCCTCCCATGGAGGTTTTGGTGCGGTCGAGTACAGAAAGCAGTGTGGTTTCCTTGCTGCCTCCCTGCAGGGGGGAGAGAAGCTCCAAATTTCTCTGGGTAAGCGGGTCCAGGACCATATAATCTGAGAGGTAGTATCGGGAGAGGTGGCTGATGTGGGGGAGGGCCCCTTTTTGAGTCTGGCGCAAATAGGCTAAGGCGGCTCCAGCGGCACAAATTCCGCTCTTTAACTCCTCACATCCGAAGCCCTGAAGGGAGGAGACTCGGAAGTGCTCTTTCAAAAGGTCGTAGGCATATTCATAGCTGAAGGTCCAATCTTCCAGACCGGTGAGGAGAAACGGATGATCCGGTCCGCCCTTCTGCTTCCAGGATTCCACCTCCGTCTGGGGGATGAGTAACTCAGAGGGTCTGACCCTCTCCAGCTCCTCCCACAGCTTCTCCTTCTCCTCCACCTCAGTCACGGAGAACTCTCCCGTAGACAAGTCAACCAGGGAGAAGCCGAATCTATCGGAATCGAAGCAGACAGAGGCCAGAAAATTATTTGCCTTTCCCTCCAACAGGCTCTCTGACAGGACAGTACCGGGAGTTACCACCTGAATCACATCTCTTTTCACCACCCCCTTAGCCTTTCTGGGATCTTCCACCTGCTCGCAGATGGCCACTTTCCTGCCCAGCTTCACCAGTCGGGCGATATAATTCTCCACTGCATGGTGGGGAACCCCAGCCAAAGGGACCTTTTGGCCTTTTCCATGCTCTCGAGAAGTTAAGGTCAGTCCCAGAAGTTCAGAACCAACTTTAGCATCCTCAAAGAACATCTCGTAGAAATCGCCCACCCGAAACAGAAGGATGGCATCCGGGTACTGCCTTTTAAGCCTCCAGTACTGCTTCAACATTGGCGTTCCAAGTTCCATAGCTGGCTCGTGGGATTAAAATGACCATCGAACGCTGAGCACCACCAAGCTCCGATGGTCATCGAGAGATAAACCAGATTCGGAATTTCACCACCTGGCAGCCCACGAATTTATTCGTGGGCCTAAAGACTATGTTTCTTTTGGGTACTTTAGACTTTGAGCTTGATTTGGCATTTGATATTTCTCTTAACCTGTCCGCAGGAGATTTTTGCTAAGCCTCAGGACTTAGTGTAGTTCTGAAGGGACCTTCTTCACCAAACAGGGGATAGCCTCAGCTTTTCTTATCTCTTCCGCTGCCTTCTCGGCAGATTCTCTGTTCTTGTAGGGCCCTACATGGACGAGATATAAAAGTCTCTGTTCCGAAAACTTTGTTGCCAGCTTCACCGGGAAGCCCTCGGCAGCCAGTCGGCTGTGAAGGGCAGTAGCATTGGCAATATTGGCAAAAGCCCCAGCTTGAACATAGTATTGAGCGGAGGAATCAGCAGGGGGCTGTGCTGGAGGAACAGTCCTGTTGGCAGTGGAATCATCTGGGGTGCTCTTCTGTCCCACTGCAGGGGAGCTAACTAAGGTGGCCTCATAGCTCTGAGGGCACTCCCGGGAGATACGGGCAAGCAGCTCCTCTGCCTTCTGCCTCTCCCCTACCCTGCGGTAGCACTCAGCCAGAGTATACAGCAAGTGACTTTTAAAGGAATTAGCTCTATTCAGCAAAAATTCCCCTAAGGAGATGGCCTCCCGGTATTTCTCCTGGAGCTGGTAAGCGTCAACAAGTCCACAGTTGGCGTAGGCTGCCACCTCTGAGGAGGGATAAAGCTGAATGAGCCTCAGAAACTGTTCTTCTGCCCGGGTTGGCTTGTCCAGTGCCAGCAGGATTCTTCCTATGTAATACTGACACTGGGCGGCAAGCGGGCTTTGGGGGTATTGTTCTAACAGTCGGAGAAACTGCTGCTGGGCAGTTATGTAGTAACCTTTGGCATACCAAAATTGGGCGATCTGGAAAAGGGCATCGTCAGCCAACTGATGGTCAGGAAATCTGTTCAAGAGAGAACGGAAATACTGCTGGGACCGGACTCCGTCGAATTCTGTTTTTCCCAAATAGAACAAGGCTAGCGGATCATCGGGATGCTGAGCCAGATATTGGGCAAACTTCTCTTTTGCCTGCTCGTACTGGCCCATCTCAAACAGAACCTTCCCCTGAGTGAACAGCGTATCAGATTCGGCGCCGGTGGCCCACAGAGGGAGGGGGACAGAAAGCAGAAAACAGAAAACAGAAAACAGAAAGATGTCAGTGCTCTTGAAGCTCATAGATTCTACCTTCTTTTGATACTCAATCTGTCTTCTCTATTGTGGTATCATCCTGACCCTGTAAAGAACGAGTAACTTCTTGAGTGATCGTTTAGCCAGATACTTAGTGGCTTCATCAGTGTCGCCCAGTGCATTGTCCAACGGGCCGATTGCCCTTTTGTCTCCTAACTCTCCTAAGGCAAAGGCAGCCATAGCCCTGACTCTGGGATTGGGGTGTTCAAGCAGTTTGATGCTTGGCTCAAGCGCTTGTTTTGCCTTTAATTTTGCCAGAGCAAACAGTCCGGCGGCCACTACTTCTGGGTGATTGTCAGTTAGCAGGGCAAGCAGTGGTGTTACCGCCCGAGGATCACGGAGGTGGCCTAAGGCGTGCGCGCTCATTATCTTTACCTTCGGCTCATCACTGCTTAACCTCCTCAGCAGAGAATCAACCGGTTCGCCAGGAAGTGGACTTTCCCAGCCGGGTGTGGGTAATTCATCCCGGGCGTGCCGAGGCCGAAAAACAGGCTCTTTTTCGAATTTAAACTGCCTTTCCCACCGGGTTAGCAAAAGGACAAATGCAGCCAGTATAAACATTAACAGCAACAGTCTTCCAACTCTCATTCTCCTGTAGTCATTAAGTCATTAGACAAGTGAAGCGCTCAGAATGACAGTCTTGCTACTTCTTACGAATCAATCACTATCGAGTCAAGAATGATTGATTCGTAAAAAGTCCTAAATGCTCCCTCTCCCTTTCAGGGAGAGGGTAGGGGTGAGGGTGAAGGTGTCGATATTTCAAGTACTTTTCTCCCCCTCCCCTTTGTCCCCTCCCCACAGGGGAGGGGAAATGCGACTTTTTACGAACGGATCAAGAATCCGTTGGCTGTGATTCGGGAGTTTCGCCAGCAGGGGGTGCTGGGCCAGAAGCCTTCAGAGAGATTAGCTCCTCCTTGAGCCTTTTGCTCTCTTGTTGGTAGGTTCTCATCTGAGAGCGATACTGGAGTATACGAAAGACAGAGAAGAGGAACCAGACCGCCAGCCCGGCCACAAAAGAGATTGCGATCACTGCCAGTATCGAAGATTGGCTCTGCCACTTTAAGAATTTGATATTGGCAGTCTCCCCAGCGTTCTGGCTGGCAAACATAACCACCACAATTATAAGTAGGGCAAAAACAACCCATCGCAGGACCCACATTTAGCGACCTCCTTAGGATAGGGGTTTGAAGTTATGCTCATTTAGTTAAACCTACATTCGGAATTTTACCTTCTATCAGCCCATGAATTTATTCGTAGGCCTAAAATGTTAACCGTTTTAACAGTTTAATGATAGAGGATTTTTGACGTCCTATGCTTTGATTGTGGTTTTCATCGGGCCAGTCAGGCATCTGACCAAAAACCGATGAATCGGTTGTATGTGTTCTTTTATTTTGATCTTTCTTGCATCAACGTCGTAGATGAATTTTTTCGAATATAAGGTGAATCCTTGGATAGGACTTTCCCCACCAGGGTGGCACTGGTTGCCCCCACAATCTCTACCTCCACAATATCTCCAAGCGCCAGTGCCCGCCCATCCTCCAGGGCAACCGGTTTGTCAGTTCTGGTTCTGCCCAGAAGCGCTCCCCTTCTGTTTCTCCTCTCTACCAACACCTCCAGGTGGGATCCAACTAACCTCTTATGTTTCTCTGCCATTATCTGGCGCTGCAGCGAAATCAACCTCTCCAGCCTCTGTCGTTTCTCCTCTGGAGGCACATCATCAGGCAGATCAAAAGCCTGAGTTCCTCGCCGAGGAGAGTACCTGTAAGTGAAGGCAGAGTCAAACTGGATCTCTTTCACCAAATTCAGGGTTTCCTGGAAATCCTCTTCCCTCTCTCCGGGAAAACCTACAATGATGTCTGTGCTTAGTGCCAATCCTCTGATGGTCTTCCTGGCACGGTCCACCAGATCAAGGAACTGTTCTGCGGTGTAACCTCGCCTCATCCTTTGTAGTATCTTGGTTGACCCGGATTGTAGGGGGAGATGGAGATGTTCACAGATGCTTTTCCCCTCTGCCATTACAGCTAATACTCTCTCGGACATATCCTTAGGGTGAGGACTTAAGAAACGAAGTCGTGGTATTTCCGTATTCTGGTCGATAAGCCTGAGAAGCCGAGCAAAGTCCACCTGGCCATCCCTGTAGGAGTTCACATTTTGTCCCAGTAGGGTTACTTCTTTATAACCCTGTTCGGCAAGCTGTGAGACCTGCTTCAGGATAAAGGGGTGGGGAATACTTCTCTCTCTGCCTCGGACATAAGGGACTACACAGTAAGAACAGAAGTTGTTACAGCCTCGCATAATCGGAACCCAGGCGGTTATCCTATTTTGCCGGCAAGGGGTGATGTTTGAATAGGTCTCCTGAGGGGCCAGTTCAGTCTTAACGAACGGGTGGCCGTTGCCAGAAGCCTCAATCATCTGAGGAAGCTGACGGTAGTTGTCAGGACCAGCGACCAGATTTATATAGGGATTTTCCTCCATAAGCCCCCGCCCCAGTCTCTGGGCCATACATCCCACCACTGCTAAAATTAACCCAGGTTTTCTTGACTTAAGGCGGTGCAACTGGCCAATCCTGCCCAGCACTCTCTGTTCTGCATGCTCCCTGACTGCACAGGTATTCAACAAGATGATATCGGCCTCCTCCGCCTGTGCCGGTTGGTAGCCTGCATCCAGAAGGATACTGCTTATAACTTCAGAATCGGCCTGGTTCATCTGACAGCCGTAGGTCTCGATGTAAAATCGTCTTGATTTCATAGTTAGCCTGGAACTTAACCGCAAAGGCCGCGGAGTATCCGCAGAGAACACAGAGTTTCGGAGGTAAAGGGTTATTCTGATAGTGGAAATTTACGCTCGAAAGAATAAAGCCTTAGCAAGCTTTGCGCCTTCTTTGGGTTCTTTACGGCAGAAGAGAAAAAATACAGAGCTAAAGCCCTCAAGGCTCGACTCTGCCCATAACTTTTTTCCCCTGAGCCCTCTCTTCTAATCTTACCTTCACTATCCGGTTCATAAGTTCATCAGGGCCTTCTACCAGCACCCGGAGGTAGTTACCGGTAAGGCCAGTCAAAAGTCCGGTCTGTTTATCTCTCCGGGTTTCAAAAAGCACGGGCAGGCTTCGTCCCAGAAACAGAGTTATGAACTCTCTCCTCTTCTTCTGATCAAGTTCTCTCAACCTCTGACTTCTTAGTCTCTTAGTATGATCGTCTACCTGCCCTTTCATCTGATAAGCAGCTGTCCCCTCCCGGGGAGAAAATCTGAAGACATGAAGATAGCTGATAGGAAGCCTTTGAATCAATCTGCAGGTATTCTGGAAGTGCTTCTCAGTCTCCCCGGGGAATCCCACAATAACATCTGCGCCTATAGCCATATCCGGCATCCGTGCCTTAAGCATCCAGATCAGATCCTGGTACTGCTCTGCCGAGTAAGGACGGCCCATTCTCTCCAATATCTCTGTATCTCCACTTTGAAGGGGGATGTGTAGATGGCGGCAGAATTTTGGTGAACTGGCCAGCAGCCCGACTAACTCCTCAGAGATGTAGCTGGGCTCGATGGAGCTGAGACGGTATCTCGCCAGGGCCTTTAGCCCTTCTAATCTCCTCACCAGCTCCACTAGATTTATTCTCTTGCCATCTGAAGAGAGGTCCAGCCCGTAAGCCCCAAGACAAACGCCAGTTAGGACAATTTCCTGATACCCCTGGTTGAGCAGGTTATTTACCTGCCGGAGGCTGTCCTCTAAGGACCTGCTTCTGCTTGGTCCTCTGGTGAAGGGAACGATGCAATAGGCGCAGTGATTGTTACATCCTTCTTGAACTTTAACGAAGGCTCGAGTGTGGCGGTCAAAACTCGTAATATCGAGACCTTCGAAACCGGAGAACTCTCCCCTACAAACAAGAGGTTGGTCACCAGGGTTCTGTTGCCTTTGCCTTAAAAGTTCAATAAGGCGCTCTCTCTGGCTTGTTCCTACCACCAGGTCAACCCCCGAGATGGAGGCAAGCTGCTGAGGGGAAATCTGGGCGTAACAGCCCACGGCAGCGACAATAGCCCGAGGAGAGCTTTTGGCCGCCCTCCGGAGGGCCTGCCGAGAGCTACGTTCACCCTTGGTCGTGACCGTACAGGTGTTAACCACCACTACATCGGCTTGCTGACCAAAAGGGACAACCTCGAATCCCTCTGCCCGGAACTGCTCTTTAAGTCCCTCTGTCTCGTACTGGTTGAGTTTACAACCGACGGTGAAAAACGATGCCTTCGCTCTGGTCTCCAACTTACTCTTCTTTAGTCTCCTTTTTCCTTCTGCTCCGTTTTTTCGCTGGTTTCTGCTGTTCTTCCTCCCCCGAGGATTCCTCGTCTTTCTCTGTTCCAGCCTCAGGGGACCGAATCTGCTCTTCAACAGGGGGCTTCGGCTCGGCTTCAACTTGAGGTGATTCTATCGTCTCCTCTGCTTCGGCCAGGGCCTCCTGTTTTCTTCTGCTCCGTTTTTTCGCAGGTTTCCGCTGTTCTGTCTCCTCCGGTGGTGACTCCTCGCTTTTCTCCGCCTCAGTCTCAAGGGAGGGAGCTTCTCCTTCGACGGCGGGTTTCGGCTCGGCTTCGACGGCAGGTTGTTCTGCCGCTTGTTCAGCTTCTGCTGGAGTCTCCTCTTTCTGTTCCTCTTCAGCCTTGGCTACTTCTTGCTCTGTTTTTAATACTCCGGTTTCACTTACTACATCACCAATGGTGACAGGCTTCGGGGCATGTTTACGCTTGTACTCTTCAATCTCCTTCTTTTCCCTCTCTTTCAGGTACTCCTCGACACTGAGGATGATCTTCTTTCTCTCCTTATCGAATTCGATCACCTTCAGCGGCAATACATCTCCGACCTTAAAGCCCTCGCTGGGCTTTTTCAATTCGGGCTGTCCCAGCTGGGAAGCGGGCACAAACCCTTCGACATCTCCTTCCAGCTCGACAACTGCTCCACTGTCCAGAACCTGGCTGATCTTGCCTTCGGTCACCGTACCAGGGGCAAACTGAAGAGTCAGCTCTTCCCAGGGATCGGGGGTAAGTTGCTTAAGGCCCAAGGAGATTCTACGATTTGCCTTGTCTATGCTTAAAATCACTACTTCAACCTTGCTTCCCTTTTTCACAAACTCGCTGGGATGGCGAACTTTCTTGGTCCAGGACATATCGGAGATATGAAGCAGCCCATCGATACCATCTTCGATCTCAATGAAAGCACCAAAATTTGTAAGGCTGCGCACTTTGCCGGTAACCTTTGCTCCCACCGGGTAACGTTCTTCAATGGAGAGCCACGGATCTGGTTCCACCTGTTTCAGGCTGAGGGATATCTTTTTCTCTTCTTTATTTATGTCCAAGACCATCGCTTCAACAATATCGCCGATAGCCACCATTTGGGAAGGATGGCGGATATGCTGAGTCCAGGACATCTCGGAGATGTGGATCAACCCCTCCACACCCTCTTCCAACTGGATAAAAGCACCGTAGTTGGTAATACTGACGATCTTGCCTCTCACCTTCTGGCCAATAGGATATTTCTCCTCTACACTCTCCCAAGGGGGAGGAGTAAGCTGCTTCAACCCTAAAGAAATCCTCTTTTTCTCTTGATCATAATTAAGGATTTTAACATTAATCTTGTCCCCAATGGCCACTAATTCCGACGGGTGGCTGATTCTTCCCCAGGACATATCGGTGATATGCAAAAGGCCATCCACACCACCTAAGTCAATGAAGACTCCGAAATCGGTGATATTTTTGACCAGGCCTTCCCGGATATCTCCCTCTTTGAGCTGAGCAAGAAGCTCCTCTCTCCTTCTTGCCTGTTCCTCTTCCAGTACTGCCCGGCGGGAGACAACAATATTGCGCCTGCTTTTGTTAACCTTGATGACTTTCAGAGAAAATCTCTTTCCTATAAACTGATCAAAGTTCTTCACCAGCTTCACATCGATCTGGGAGCCTGGGAGAAAAGCCTCCACCCCAAACAGATCAACGATGATTCCGCCTTTGACCCGACGGATCAGTTCACCTTCTACCGTTTCGTTGTTTTCATAGACAGATTTTATCTGGTCCCAGACTCGCATGAAATCTGCTTTTTGCTTGGAGATGACCAGTTGTCCGTCTTGGTCTTCTACATTCTCCAAGAACACTTCAATCTGGTCTCCCACCTTCACCTGAGGTGGGTCTCCGAATTCGGAGAGGGGAACTTCTCCCTCTGACTTAAATCCGATGTCAACGATAACACTGTCCTTACCTACGGCAATCACTTCCCCTTTGACGATCTCTCCTTCTGCGATCCCCTTTAGGGTCTCGTCATAGAGGCGGAGCATTTCAGCAAATTCCTCATCCGAATACTCCTTTGCTTCTAAGTCAATAGGAATATCACCCCCTTTCATTCTAGTAGTAACATCTGGTTGTTGTTGCTCACCCATTAGCTCTTCCCTCCTTTTCTGCCGTCAGAGGCAAGTGGGTCTTCCTCTGCGGGTTTTAAGTTTGTTAGTTGAAAGTTTTTAGACTGTTAATTACCTCATCGATTATCCAATGGGGAGTAGACGTGCCGGCAGAGACTCCCACCAGAGATTTTCCTTTAAACCACTCGGGCGAAAGCTCTGCTGCTGTTTCAATATGATGGGTCTCTGTGCCTATCTGTCTGCACAGCTCAGCTAAACGGGAGGTATTGGCACTGTTTTTACCCCCCACGATTATCATAAGATCTGCCCGCTTTGCCAGATTAGCCGTCTCCTTCCTCCTCTTCTCAGTAGACCTGCAGGTGGTATTGTACACCCTCAGTTCCTTGGTTTTCTCCAACAGCTTCAGAACTACCTGCTGAAACTGAGAAAAAGGGGTAGTAGTCTGGGCAATAACCCCGATCCTTTTGTATCCGCCCAGTTGCTTTAATTCAGAGCTGTTGTAAACCACTACTGCCTTTTGTCCGGAATGGCCCAGCAGGCCCTCTACTTCAGGGTGGTCTTTTTTCCCTACAATAACAGTTTTGAAACCCCCTTTATGCAACTGCTCTGCATAGTTTTGAGCCCGCCGCACAAAGGGGCAGGTGGCATCAACCACTCTGTGGCCCAAGGCCTTTATCTGCTGCAGGAGATCAGGATGAATGCCGTGGGAACGGATGATGACCACTCCCGGAGGCAGATCGGTAATCTCCGCAACCGGTATAATACCCTGCTGTCTTAATCTCTCAACCACCTGGGGATTGTGGATGATGGGGCCAATGGTGTAAACTGGGGGATCTACCTGTCTGGCAGTCTCCAGAGCAATGTTAACCGCCCTTTTCACCCCAAAACAAAACCCTGCTCCTTTGGCAAGTTCGATTTTCATCAATATGAGATTTTGTTGAAAAATGAGATCGGTAGCAGTCGGCAACAGAAGTGCCAAGCTTCAGCTTTGCTTATGGCGAGCCTGAGAGGCTTGCGCTACTTTTCCGCTTTTTCCTCCGCCAGGGTCTTTATTTCAGACATCACCTGCTGAACTACTAACTGATAGTCGTAACGGCGATCAGTACTAAAGCTAAAATTCCCAGCAGACAGAGGCCTCCCAAATCTCACCCATATTCTGTCCCGCCCCAAAAGGGTTTTGAGCAGCCCTTTGGACCCGGAGATATGAACTGGCACAACGGGTGTCTTTGTTTTAAGGGCAAGCATTCCTACCCCGGATTTCCCCCTGCCCAGCTCCCCCTTTTTGCTCCTTGTGCCTTCGGGAAAAAGCAAAAGCGCCTCCCCCCTTCGGAGCAACCCCACTATCTTCTTTAAGGCATCTTTATCCACACCCTCTCGTTTTATAGGAAGAGCATTCAGTCCGGTTATTATCCACCTTAAGATGGGATGGTCAAACAGCTCTGCTTTTGCCAGGTAGTTCAGCTCCCGAGTAGTGGCGGTTCCTATTACCGGGGGGTCCAAAAGGGAGATATGGTTTGAAGCCAAGATCACCCCTCCACAGGAAGGAACATACTCTTCCCCTTCGACCTTGAGTCGAAAGAACAGCTTAAAGATGATCTTACAAAAAATCCAGGCGAATCGGTAAAAGCCCTTTCTGGTTCTAACTATTCTGACCGTTTTTTGCCCTCTGCTGATAAGCTTTTTGCCAGATTCACTATTTTGTCCACTTGTTGGTCTATGGTAAGACTGGTGGTATCTATCAGGATTGCGTCTTCTGCCTTTTTCAAAGGGGCCTGGGCTCGGTTCATATCCTCTCTGTCCCGCTGGGCTATCTGTTCTTTCAACTGCTCCAGTGGAGTCTCCACTGCCTGTGCTTTAAGCTCTAAGTATCTCCTCTTGGCCCTCTCCTCCAGTGAGGCGTTGAGGAATATCTTAAGCTCTGCCTGGGGAAAGACTACTGTCCCGATGTCCCGGCCCTCCATTACCACTCCACCGTTTCGGCCTATCCGCCGCTGCTGTTCGACCAGCACCTGACGGACACGGCTCACCTGACAGACGGGGGTGACCGCCTTGGTCACCTCCGGCAGGCGCAGCTTCCCGGTTACATCCACCCCATCCAAGTAGATGTGGAGGGCACCGTCTTGTTGCTTCAGTTCGATCCTGGTCCTGTCGGCCAGCTCAGCTACAGCATCTTTGTCTTTGGGGTCAACATCCTTTTGTAGGACTTTAAGGGCCATTGCCCGGTACATCGCCCCGGTGTCAATGTACAGATATCCTAACCTCTGAGCCACCAGCCGGGCGGTGGTGCTTTTTCCTGAACCAGCCGGGCCATCTATAGCAATAATCAAGCCTTTGCTCATATCACTCCATCAGGGCAGAGACTTCGGCAAATTTCTCCTTCAACCGGGGGTAAAGCGATTGGTAAATCGGGTACAATTGGTTATAAGTATTGACATTTCTGTCATTTGGCTGGGTGATAGCTGTGATCTTTACGGTCTGGTCTGTAGCCTCAACTAAGTCTGTCCAAACTCTGGTCCCTACGCCAGCCATAAGGGCGGCCCCAAATGCCGGCCCTTCTCGAGAAGTATTGACGGTAACCACAGGAGCGCCGTAGATATCGGCTTGGAGCTGACACCAGAACTGGCTGCGCGCGCCTCCACCTGTGGCACGAATCTCTTTCGGTTCCACTCCTAAACCGCGGATTATCTCCATTGAGTCCCGCATGGCAAAGGTGATGCCTTCTAACACTGATCTGACTAAATGGCCACGGCTGTGCCGACTGGTAATGCCAAACCACACCCCTTTTGCGTGGGCATCTCGGTGGGGTGTCCTCTCACCCATCAGATAGGGCAAAAAGACCAGGCCCTCGCTGCCCGGCCCGATCCCTTCTGCCTCTCGGGTTAAGATATCGTAAGAGTCTATGCCGGAGAGCTCTTCTGTCTTCGCCTCCAATCCGCCTATGGTATCACGAAACCACCGGAAGGAGCCACCCGCACTGAGCACCACCCCCATCAGATACCACTTATGAGGCACACTGTGACAGAAGCTGTGCACCCTCATCTGGGGGTCAACCTTGATACTGTCAGTATAGGCGAATACTACTCCTGAGGTGCCGATGCTGGAGAGTACTCGACCCGGTTTAACAATCCCGCTTCCCACCGCCCCACAGGTGTTGTCAGCTCCTCCTCCTACCACAGGGGTACCAACCTTCAGACCCGTAAGCTGGGCAGCCTCGTTGGTAATACGGCCGCAGATGTCGGTAGATTCATAAACTTCAGGCAGCCAGGAGGAAGGAATCTGGAGCCTCTGTAGCATCTGTGCTGACCAGCTCCGATTTTTCACATCGAACAGCAGGGTGCCAGCCGCATCAGAGACCTCGGTAGCCAACTCTCCAGTGAGTCTGAATCGAATGTAATCCTTGGGAAGAAGCACTGTTTTAACCTGAGCGTAGATCTGTGGTTCGTTCTCCCGCAACCAGAGGATCTTAGGGGCAGTGAACCCCTCAAAGGCGAAATTGGAAACATATTCCCGAAGCCCCTCTACTCCTACCCTCTCCACTATCCACTGGCACTGCTGCTTGGTACGGGTGTCACACCAGAGAATAGAAGGACGCAGAACCCTATTGTGCTGGTCAAGAAACACGGAGCTGTGCATCTGACCTGAAAGCCCAATTCCTACAATCGATTCCGCATTGATGCCTGACTGCTTCAGCGCCTTCCGGACAGATTCCACCGTTGCCTTCCACCAGTGGGCAGGCTCCTGCTCAGCCCAGTTAGGATGGGGAGTAGAAAGCGGATACTCAACGGTCGAGCCTGATATTAGCTTTCCGTTCGTATCGATAAGAATCGTTTTTGTTCCCGTGGTGCCGACATCAATTCCCAGCAGATAAGACATAGTGCTCTCCTTTGGTTTTCAGACTTTATAAGATAAAACATAAATAGGAGGATGTCAACATAAAAGTAAAGTATCAACATTAAATGGGAATAGCCCCTGGGGCGGCAGAGAAGGGTTATCTTCCGAATCGATGGTCAAACTCTTCTAAGGGGATTTTTACCAAAGTGGGCCTTCCGTGGGGACAGGTGAAAGGCTCTCCGGTGGCGAAAAGTCGATCAATCAGAGCCTGCATCTCCTCCGCTAAGAGTTTATCTCCGGCTTTGATAGCCGCCTTACAGGCGTAAGAAGCAGCCAACCTCTGTTTTATCCCGAAAGATACCCCTCCCGAATTTAGCACCTCGTCTATTATCTCTACTAAGATCTCCCCATGCCCCCAGTGTTTCAGTCCAGCAGGGATGGCGTCTACTACCACTGTGCCGGGGCCGAACTCCCGAATACCGAACCCCATCAGCTCCAGCAGAGGCACTATATCCTCCATAACCTGAAGCTGAGCTGGAGTGAGCTCTAAAACCAGGGGGAAGAGGAGCTGTTGGGCTGTACCTGGCTTGCCCCCTAGATTCTCCATCACTTCTTCGTAAATGACCCGTTCGGCAGCGGCATGCTGGTCCACCACGATCAGTCCGTTTTTGATGTGGGCCAGGATATACTTCTGATGGAGCTGCCACATCGAGACCGGCGGTTGCTGTTCTGCTATTCTCTGTTCGGCGGCAGGTTGTCTGCCTACTTCACCTTGGGCAAACTCTGCCCGGGGAAAAGAGAAACTGGCCTGTTGCGCTGCCGGCCTCAGTCGTTGCAGTCCCGCTGTCTCCTCCAATCGCACCTCCGGGATTATCTCTCCGGTATGCAATGAACGCCTAACTGCACGAAACAGTTGATCATGTATGAAGCCCTCCTTAGAGAAACGCACTTCCTTTTTGGTAGGGTGAACATTAACATCGACTATATGGGGGTCGAGATGCAAAAAGATCAGGAAGAAGGGATGGGCATCCTTGGGCAGAAGGCTGCCATAGCCAGCGATCACTGCATGGGTTAGTATCCGAGAGACGATCGGCCGCCCGTTGACGAAGAAAAGCTGGTGGGCTCTGGATGTCTTAGCTATCTTCGGTTTTCCCAGAATCCCCTCGATACCAATGCCTTCTGATCGAAAAAGAAGGGGCACAGTCTGCTCCAGCAGAGTTTTCCCAAAGATCTCCTCTGCCCTTGCCCGGTAGGAATCGTGTCGGTCCAGATGCAAAAGCTCCCGCTCTTCGTGAAGCAGGCGAAAACTTATTTCGGGATAGGCCAGAGCTAAGTTACTGACAACAACAGTGATATGTCGCATCTCCGTGCCCTCAGCCTTCAGGAATTTCCTTCGGGCAGGGGTGTTGAAAAAGAGGTTTTGCACTGTGACAGTGGTGCCCGTATCCCTTCCCACGGCGGACACATCTTTTATTACACCAGCTTCAGCCACTACCTTGGTCCCGGCCACATCTTCGGCCTGGCGGGTTTCCAGGGTCAGTTGAGAGACGGAGGCGATGCTGGGCAGTGCTTCCCCTCGAAACCCAAGGGTGAGAATATCTGTCAGACTAGAGTCGTTCTGGAGCTTGCTGGTGGCGTGGCGTTTTAGGGCTAAGACGGCATCCTCGCTGGACATCCCCGTGCCATTGTCTGCCACCCTAATCAGGCGACCTCCAGCAGCTTTGACCTCGATGGTAATTCGAGTAGCACCTGCATCAATGGAATTCTCCACTAACTCCTTCACCACCGAGGCTGGGCGCTCCACCACCTCTCCGGCAGCGATCTTGTTGACCAAATCATCTGGCAATACCTTTACTCTGCCCGACATCAGATTCCCTTTGTATATCCTTATTAAATAACAGTCCTATCTTTCACATACCCGCTATATTTGCTGGTATAAACATAATCGATTTTGGATGAAAAGTCAAGGTTAGTGGAATCTATTGTACTCCCTGGAGCTTCCAGATACTTTATTTGCTGAGTTCCAAGGACGCCTGGAGTAGTTTCTTGAAACCGCTGAGACCTTCTTACCCATAGCGTCCTATGATTTTTCTCACCACAGCCTGAAGGTTATAGGTTCTCAGGGACTCCAGGATTTTTCTTCTTGCTTTTTCTGAATTCATTATACGTAACCCATTGTAGCCTAGAGTCATATGATCTTTCTCTGTTAGACAATTTTATTAGCTTCTCAATATATAGAGGGAGCTCTGTCATCTCAAGAACTTTCTTCAAATCCCTTAGATATTGATGTTGATCTCCACTAACACTTTTAAATTTGACAAAACCGAAAAAATGTAGTAAATTTTTATAAGAGGCCTAACCAGGCCAAAGTGACCTTCATGGGCGTTTAGTACGATGAGATTTAGACTATCCACTTCCGCACCGGACTGTCATCCCGTTTCAGGTTCGCCTGTCCGATAAAACCCACGAGAGTTGCTGATGTCTGATCAGTTCCCTGAGAATATGTTGCTGTCTCACCCCAGGTGAATCTGCTTCTATCGAATTAAGATGAGAAAAATAAAGAGCTCAGGAGGAGAGAAATATGAAACCGTTAGCTCTTTCCATAAATGAGGTCTCTCCCTATGTCCGTCTTGTAGGAGAATTTTCGGTCGATCCCGGTCATATTGAAACAAAAAGAGTCTTTTACGATCACTTGCTTTTTTATGTTCTTTCCGGTAAAGGGAGGGTGACGGTGGGAGGAGAAAGTTTTGAGGCAGAGATGGGGGATATCTTTCTAATAAGGCCGAATGTAGTGTACACGGCAGAGGCGGATCAACAAGAACCTTATGCTCGCCAATTTATCCAGTTTGATTTCATATACATGGGTGAGGATAGCGATTTGCCAAAGGATATTAAATTGCCTGAAGCTCCACGGCCAGAGAAGGTTCATCCTACACCAACGTTTAGGGAAGGACTGAATTTGCCTATTAGAAGTTCAATGAAGGATAATCCCAAGATTAAGCTGCTCTTCTCAAGTATATTTGAAGAGATGTACCACCGGAAGCCCGCTTTTCAGTTAGCGGTTAAAGCCTTTCTTATACAAATCATCCTGGAGATTCATAGAAGGGCCCTTAAAGTCAATTCAACAGAAGAAGAGCAAGAGGTCTTGGGAGGCCTGCCTGATGCTGTGGCTGAAGGAAAGAGATTTATGGAGAGGAATTTTATGAAAAAAATATCAGTGAAGGAAATTGCAGAACGCGGATGTGTATCTCCTGTATATTTCGAAAGGATGTTTAAGAAAACAGTGGGGCATACGCCTATTAGGTATTTAACAAAATTGAGACTTCAATATGCGAAGGAACTGATCCAAAATACTGAGAAAACTCTTAGTTCTATTGCCAATGAGGTGGGATTCGAGAATGTTTACTATTTCAGCCGTGTGTTCAAGAAGATCGAGGGAATCTGTCCCACCGAATATCGTAAGTTGGCTAATTCTAAAGAAGCCAAGCTCCCATTTTTGTTAAATGAAATCGAAATGAAGCAAGGATACCCAAGTGAAAAAATCATTTATACAGATGGAAGGATATTAAACGGATAGGAATTTTCTTTCTCAAAGCTTCCCTCTTGGTTAAAACACATCAGAAGAGCTGCTCCATCTTATCTTCCGAGCAGATTTGGCTCTCCCTACCCCAAAAGTTCAACCCTAGTTCTGATAAAGGAGGATGAAAGGTTAGTTGCAATTGTGTAAAAAAAAGTCGAATTTGTGTATGGACACCGGAGCAAAATTTATACTTCTTTAAAAAGGTTGTTAATGAACAATTGCGCTCCAATTGCTGAAGAACTTAATCTGAACTAAGCAAAAGGATGGAGTCTACATTTAAGAGACTGAAGTAGACGCTGATTCTCTTCCTAATTATCTTGACTTTCTCAGACAGTTTGAGGGAAGTAAAACAGAGCAGATTTAGAAAATTTTTCGTTTGTAGATTCTATGAGTTTTCTGAGCAACACACAGACAGAGGATTTCGATAATCAAGGTTGATTGTTTAGCACTTGGGGGATGAAATATATGTTCAGAATCGGAATCAGAAAAAAAATTCTTTTGGGAGTTGAGTGCCTTTTCCTCTTTTTTGTGGCTATGGGATGTGGCGGAGGCGGAATAAATACAGCCTTTGAAGATGGGAAGGTATATGTATTGAACAACCTTCATTCGTGCGTTCGGGGGAATTATACCAAAGGCGTGTGGGTCCTCTACGAGGGTCGACAAATCGATATCCCCTTTCATCTGGATCCAGATACCAAAGAGATCCTACCAGAAGTTGAACCGACGCTTATCACTGAAGAGCCGTTTAAGGGGGGGACTACGGTGGAATTTGTTGTCCGGTATATGCCCAGGCAAGGGGTTGTGGACCTCCCCATTTCGATCACAATAGACGGCACTATAACGGTGGAGTTGATCCCCTTGGATTGGGATAACGTTGAAGGTTTAGCCACATTCAGGATAGTTTCAGGGCGTTACACTGGAAGCCATGTATATTGACGATTATAATTGGCCGCAGGAACGGGGGGGCAATAACACACCACCAAAAAGCTGAAAGGAGGTGATGCAATATGAGATAACTAATACTGGGGTGAAGGTGGGGAAGAGAGAAGAGCAGAAACATAGTATCTAAAAAGAAAAGGAGATGAAGATGAAAAAGCTATTATCCCTGGCGGTTTTTGTCTCGGTACTTACCATCGGGAGCCTTGCTTTTGGCAGCACGGGAATAGTCATAGAGTGCCCCGAAATCCCTGATGGCGTTACTGTAACCATCGATGGGGAGTTGAGCGACTGGGCGTGGGCAGCCGATTATGCTTATACCGAGGCTGATTTAACCAGCATCATAGGTGACCCAGTCCCAGCGTCCGATTTCTCCTGTGTGTTTAATGTCGCCTGGTCCGACGCAGAGAATATGATCTATATAGCTGCGGCAGTGACCGACGATATTTACAGCACTGATGCGGATAACTGGGGGGCTGTTCCCGATGATGACAATCTCCACTTTATGATAGATGCCGATATGAGCGGGGGTATCTACCAGTATGGTGATGCGGTTCCTTACAGCTCATATGGGGCGCAAGAATACTATGTAAACCCCGCCTTTGGCTTTTACTGCTATGGAGGCGGTGGAGAACATGATTATATCCAGTATATCGCACAGCCCCCCTTAGGCGAAGGGGCAACTAAGTTGATGGACCCCAATGTGAACTATGAAGTGAAGGTCACCCCCTTTGATAACCTGGGTCCCGACGTGGCTGATCCTAGCGATGATGTGGTACACGACCTGACCCTTGGTGAAACCATCGGCCTCTCTGTAGAGTTCGATGATGCCGACTCTTACATAAAGGAGGGTGCCACCACGATCAGCCGTGACAACAGGTTTGCTACAGGAACCAGCAATAATAGCTGGTATGATGCCTCATCTTTTTCTTCGGCTGTTTTGCTGCCAGCACCAGAAGTGGAACCTGTCTCTTTAACCAATTGGGGTTCTATTAAGGCACTGTTTAAATAAGAGAGGGGTGTAATTTTTGGAGGCATCAAAAGGCAGGAAGAGAGAGGTTTTTCCCTCTCTCTTCCTGCCATAATGAATTATCTTCGAACCAGACTAACAGGCATCTATAAGCATTCTCAGTGATTAACTTAAATATACGGATGAAAAGACAAATTGGTTGGGGGTTACTCCTCTGCTTTTTTTCTCTATGCCTGACCGGTATACAAACAGTTCAATCTGCTCAGTTGCAAACCTGGAAATTTGGAGCTGATGCCTATAGTTGGGTTAAGTATGGAAGTTTCCAGGGCTTAGATGCAGAGAGTATGCCTGGATCGATTCAGCCTCGTGAATTCACTTGGGAGAAAAACGTTGCCCAGATGCTACAGTGGGTAGTAGGTAAGCCGAGTAATCTGATAGAACTACATGAGAAGGCTTATATCTGGGACAATGAACCTCATCATCAGATTCATCCTGAAGAGTTGCTAGTTCTAGTAGATGGAGATCCGACAACTTCTACAGAGGAACTTTTCAAGGACCCTAAACGAGCCCAAAATGGGAAAACCTTCTTCTTTGATCTAGGTAAGCCTTATTATATTAATCGCATTGTTTTTTACCCTCGTCAGCATGGAACAGATGATGAGGGTAATCTTTATCGATTAGACTATATGCGGGGATTCAAAATAGAGATCAATGATGGAAATCCCAAGAATTTTATCTGTAAGGTCTACGGTCCTCGAAGTTATCTTACACCTATTTACCATGCGGTCTACAGTCGCTCCCCTAACCGCGAGAGTATAGTTGATGCTTCCTTTCCTCTGCAATCGGTTCGTTTTGTTAAGATCACCTGTACGGCAGACCACGCATTTGAAATAGCCGAAGTTGAGTTCTATGGCTTGGGTTTTGAATCAGAGGCTTTGTTTGTCTCTGACCCTATTGACTTGGGGGCTCCGTCTAATCTGGGAACAATAAACTGGTGGAGCAGTAACTGGCGAATGACCACAGATGGGCAGTTGTTTTCCCCTTCTGACCCTCAGGCTTCAGTAGAGGTGCGAACTCGATATGGCAGTGATCCCACTCCAGACATCTATTACAAATGGATTACCGATCAGAAGACCATGAAGAAAATACAGGTGGAGGTGTCGAAGAAGGAATATGAGAAGTTAGCCCCTGAGGACAGAGGCGATATCAAATTGGACAGCGATCACTGGCAAGAATGGTCAGCTCCATATGACAGTTGTGGTCAACAGTTTGACTATGATGTACCCAGCCGCTATTTCCAGATCAAGCTTATCTTCAGAAATACATCTATATGGGATATGGTCCGAGTTGACTCTTTGGCCGTACAATATTACAGACCAATCTTGGCCGACTCAATAGTAGGAGAGATAGCGTTATTATCTCAGCCGTCACCGGTGGACGGAGTCGCCAGGGTGCCTGCAGGAAGGTTTCTCTCTTTTACATACGATGTCAAAGCACTACAACCCACCGGCAGAGGTTTTGACGGGATAAGGATTTTGGCTCCCACCCAGCTTTCCCTTCGCCAAGTCCTTATCCACAATTCGCCTGTTCCTCAGGACAGCCTTCAGATTTCCACTCCTTCCCCCAATTCCCTCGTCATTCGCTTTCCCTCCTATCGAATTCTTGACGACACTTTGCTGCGTCTAATTTTCGATACCACCGTTCTTCTTGCTGGAGCAAGGATTTCTGGCTGGGTGTTCAACGACATCGATCTACCTCAGCCAGTAGTCGACGGTAATGCTAATCCTCAGGTAAGCACTGATAACCTTTCCCTTGTAGCAACTACAAAGTCAGCCGAAGAAGCCTTCGGAGCTGTCTGGTTCCAGCCCAATCCTATAACACCCAATAATGATGGAAAAAACGACAGCGGGGCAGTTCAGTACACTCTGCTGAAATTGACGGAAACATGCCGGGTGAGGATACAGATATACAGCCTTGGGGGTTCTCTGGTGCGGAAACTGTGGGAAGGCTGGCAGAGCAGCGGTTTTTACTCCAGTCCACCGTGGGATGGCAGGGATGATAACGGCAAGCTGGTCACTCCCGGAGTCTATATCTATAGGATCACTGTAGAAGAAGACACAGGGGTAGCTGAGGCG